>JAUHYS010000030.1 GCA_030426445.1 bacterium | reverse complement strand
ACCGTCGAACATGCCGTGTAAAAACTGCCAAAGCAAGATTGAACCTTATTTTCGACCTGCATTCCTTGGCTTGGCGCCGAGGTGGATTCCGCCCAGTGAGCTTTGTACCAAATGCGAAAAGCAAAGAGAAAAAATGGAGCACGTCGCTAGAGAACAACAAATGCTAGATGATGCTTTTCGTTACTCACGGATGTCCCTTCGTTTTAGGGGTCGGACTTTCGATAATTTCTTTCCAGAACCACACACCAAAAAAGCCTACCAGATTGCTTTAAACTTTCAGTTTAAAAATGGTGGAATCATTTTTTTAGGAACTTGTGGCATCGGCAAAACTCATTTAGCCGCGGCCATCGCCAATCGGCAGATTGGTAAAAGTCCAACGCTTTTTATTTCTTGCCCAGAGCTTCTGCTTGAATTGCGCAATAGCATCAGCAGCAGAAATCGAAATCAGCATCACCTCTTTGAGTTAGCACGAAAAGTAAAGCTATTGGTTCTTGATGATATCGGTGCTGAAAAAACTTCGGAATGGGTTCAAGAGACTCTCTTTGTGCTCATCAACTATCGCTACGAACATATCCTCCCCACAATTTTTACCAGCAATTGCAGCCTTGAAGAGCTGGAGAAAAAGTTAGGGAAACGTATTGTTTCGCGCATTATTGAAATGTGTCGTTGCGTTAAAATGGAAGGGTTTGATTGGCGTATCAGGCAACGAAAGAAAGCGATGGAGAAGGATTATGAATAATCAAAACTATGATCGAGTACCCATGCCAAAATTTATTCAAATCGGCATGAAAACTTTTGATAAAGTGATGAAGCAAATCCTTGATCTGGGTCAAAGTAGTTTATCGGAAAATCAATTTTTAGCTTTTAGGAAAATGGCAATGGATTTTTTTGCGGATGGCAAAAGATCGTTTCAGGAAATGGAAAAGGGCCGGTGCGGTGAAAGCAAGAACATGGCAAAGGGGGTGGTGTATATGGATGAGTGAAAGCAAAAATTTTAAAAAAAGTGGATATCCTTTAAAACTCATTGTGAATATTCAGTCTAACCAAGATAGAAAACTTGAAAGAACAGATACGAAAAATAAAAGCAATGAAATGGAATATACTCCGGGCATCTTAAATTTTATTAATGCTCTCGTTGATGATATGATCCAACAAGATGTAATAAAAAGGAAATAAGTATGACAAAACTTGAAAATACTTTGAGCAAAAACCGGCCTATTGTTTACAGTGCCGTTTACGCACGCTATTCCAGCGATATGCAGAGCTCAAGCAGTGCTCGTGACCAAATTGAGAGAATTAAATACCTAATAGGCCGTGCTGAAATCGATTCTCGTCTTTATCGCGATACAGAAATCAAACTAGATCCCCAATGGATCATATCGGATGAGGCTATTACGGGCAAAATTGCGGGGCGTTTAGGCTATCAAACGATTCTTGATGGTATTCGCCAGCAATCTTTCCAAGTTCTAATTGTCGATGACCTTTCAAGGCTGACTCGGTCTCTTGGTAATTTACTTGGTTTATACGACATGTTGAAACATTATGACGTGGAACTTGTCTCCGTTACCGATCGTGTTTCTTCCGCAGATCCCAATGCTAGAACATTCTTTACCTTTAAAGGCATGGTAGCAGATTTTGGCAATGAAGCTCACGCTGCAAGAACTATTCGAGGCTTACAATCGAGAGCCCTAGATGACTTTTCTACTGGACGGAAACCTTATGGGTATGGATCGGAAGCCACAAAACGTGAAGTCCGCAAAGGAAAAGAAGTCCTTTCTCACTACAAAATTTTTATCATCCCACACGAAGCGGAGGTCATTCGAAGAATTTTTCAGCTCTATGCAGAGGGTTACGGGAAAATCTATATTGTAAAAAAACTGAATTCGGAGGGAGTCCCACCTCCGACCTCACGAGCCTCTGCATGGCAACATGGACCTATCTCTCGGATCCTTTCTAACGAGAGATATATTGGCCGTTGGATCTACGGCCGCACCTACGATTCACGAGACCCCGAAACAGGTAAAAGAGTTACAAAACAGCGCCCACGGTCACAATGGATTATCAAAGATAGAGAGGAATTACGAATTATTGACCAAGATCTTTGGGAAGCTGTTCAGAAACGACTAGCAGATAACCTCCAAAAAAGAAAAACGGCTCCCCACGGTTCCCATAAGAAAATATTTGGTTCTTTTAATCGTATCGATAACCGTCATCTACTCAGTGGGGTGATTGCTTGTCCAAAATGTCTTGGCAATGTCAATCTTGTGTCCGGAAGACGAGGTGGCTACTATGGGTGTGTCGCTACGTATCGAAAGGGTAATTGTGACTGGCGAACTTTGATTCGAAGACAACGAGCTGAGAAAGCAATTATTGAGTATTTAAAAAATAAGTTAATTTCCGATGAATCTCTCATCCAATATGCAACTCAAACCTATAATGAGATGGTCAAAAAGTACCTGAGGCAGGCCCCCAACAAGAAAAAAGATTTAGACAAAGAGCTTGGGGATTTAAATAAAGAAATCAACCATTTAATAGACTTCATCACAAAGGGCAATGCCTCAAATGTTGAAGCGGTGACAGAAGCTCTTCGGCAGAGAGAAGATAGAAAATTAAAAGTACAGCAGCAAATTTCCAATTTAAATCAAACGGAAGATAAGGCGAAATTTTTAGCAACGCCTTATTCGGTTAGGCACCGATTAGAAGAAGCGGTTAATACCATTGAGGATGCAGGAGATAAGTACTGCTCTTTATTGCCAGAAATATTTGAAGGACCCCTTGTGCCTGAAGAGACACAAGGGGGAATCCTCCTAAAAGGGACCCTTAATTTGGGCCAAGCAATGATAGCAAACAAGGGTTCGCGTCATTGCACAATAGCGTCCCCTACGGGAGTCGAACCCGTGTCGCCGCCGTGAAAGGGCGGTGTCCTAGGCCTCTAGACGAAGGGGACAAATGAAAAAAATATAAAATGATGAGGCGCCTGGGGCTCGAACCCAGGACACCCGCCTTAAAAGGGCGGTGCTCTACCAACTGAGCTAGCGCCTCATTGCTTTAAACCCGTCTTAAGCCACTACAAAAATGAGAATTTGGGCTTTGAGCGGAGGGTACCCTAGCGAAAGCCTTTGCAGCCGTCAACCTTTTCCTCAACTCAGTTGAAAAAGCATTTAATATGGCTCTATTATGAGGACCTCAATTTTAAACTCATCCATTGCTCCATGGCCTCAGATTTTACATGCGCTGGCGAATCTGGATTTTCTAGAATATCTGCAAGGGTTTTTTCCGCTTTTGCAAATTCCTTTAGTTGCCTTAAACAACGTGCTTTTCCAAGCTTTCCATAAACCTGATAGGGGTTTTCTTTTTGGCTCACTAAAGTTTCATAAGCTTTAAGAGCCTCTTGGGTTTGATTAGCATTTTCCAACGCCAAGGCATGTGACCAAAAACTTAAATAGCGCACATAATCTAATGATGAATTTTCTAACTGCGCAAAAATTTTAGCGACTTCCTCCCATTTTTTTTGCTCAGTATAAATCCCTGCCATATTAAAGCGAATATAATCTCCAAGCTGTAAAGGCGGGTCTTTCTCTAAAATCACTTTCCAGGCTTTGAGGGCTTCTTCGGGCTTAGCTTGTAAGGCCTTTTCATAAATATTTGCGACCTTTTTGGCTTGAGAAGCTTGCAAATAAAAGTAAACTTGAGAACCCACTAAGGCCAATAAAATGATCCCGATAAGTAGAAAAAACTTTGTACGGTGTTCTATAATCCAACGGAGGAGTCGATCAAAAAACGAAATAAAAGCATCCCCCTTGCCATTATTTTTTTTCTTCACTTCATATTTTGTCATGACTTTTTCTTTCTTAATGCCCAGTGCTTCCAAAGCCCCCTTGATTTCTATCACTTGCTGTCAGTTCTGAAATCAGTTGAAGCTTGACCTGTTCGACTTGATGAAAAACCATTTGCGCAATGCGCATCCCGGGCTCGATGATAAAATTTTCTTGGCCCAGGTTAATCAAAATCACTTGAATCTCACCGCGATAATCCGAATCAATGGTTCCCGGAGAGTTTAAGCAAGTTAAACCATGTTTAATCGCTAAACCCGAGCGCGGCCGAATTTGAGCCTCCATGCCTTGAGGCATTTCTAAGCAAAAACCGCAAGGAATCAAGCTGCGTTGACCGGGCTCCAAGCTCTTTGCAGTTTTTAAAGCCGCAAACAAGTCCATACCGCTTGCACCCTCACTCATATAGCGCGGCAAATAATCTTGAGGAGTGCCTTCTAGTTGTTTAATTTTGATTTCTATTTTTATTTCTCGCTATCTGGCACCAAGCCCTCGGCCTCTTTTTTACTTAAAGAAACCTTACCGTCACGATCGATACGGATACATTTCACAATGACTTCATCGCCTTCGTGCAGGACATCGGTCACCTTGTTAATGCGTTCCTGAGCAATCTGCGAAATATGCAATAAACCATCGGTGCCAGGAATGATTTCGACAAAGGCACCAAAATCCATAATTTTGCGAACCTTGCCGCGGTAAACTCGGCCTTCTACGGCTTCTTCGACAATATCATTGATCAGCTTTTTAGCTTTTTTGATCGACTCCGCATCGGAGCTGTATAATTGTACCACCCCACTGTCTTCGACATCGATCTTGACACCGGTTTGATCAATGATGCTGCGAATCATTTTACCGCCAGGACCAATGATATCACGGATTTTATCTGGGTTAATTTTAATGCTTTCGATACGAGGCGCATGAGAAGAAAGTTCACTGCGTGGGGCCTCAATCGCTTTTTTCATTTCTCCCAAAATATGTAAACGCCCACGCTTCGCTTGCTCTAATGCTTGCTTCATCACATCCAAAGGCAGACCTTCTATTTTGATATCCATTTGTAAGGCAGTCACGCCTTTTTCGGTACCCGCCACCTTAAAATCCATATCGCCTAAATGGTCTTCGTCTCCCAAAATATCGGAAAGCACCACATATTGTTCACCTTCCTTAATAAGCCCCATGGCAATCCCGGCGACAGCAGCACTTACAGGAACACCAGCATCCATCATAGCCAAAGAAGCCCCGCATACCGTTGCCATCGAAGAGGAACCATTGGATTCTAAAATTTCTGAGACAATCCGCAGGGTATAGGGAAAGTCTTCCTCACTGGGAAGGTTTTTGGTCACCGCACGTTCGGCCAGGGCCCCATGGCCGATTTCACGCCGGCCAGGGCCGCGTAAAAATTTGACTTCACCGACTGAAAAAGGCGGAAAATTATAATGCAGCATAAAATGTTTGGTTCCCGACTCCAACAAGGTATCAATGATTTGCACATCATCGGAAGTACCTAAAGTCGCTGTGACTAAGGCCTGGGTTTCTCCGCGGGTAAACACCGCTGAACCATGGGCACGGGGTAACATACCTAAGTCAATCGAAATGGGACGAACGGTTTCGTAATCTCGCCCATCGATGCGCTGTTTCTTATCGACAATCTGCTTACGCATGATTTCGCTTTCCAGCTCTTTAAAATACTTGCTCATTTGGGCAACTTGTTCAGGTGAGGTTTCTTCAGTGACCAATTGTTCCTTGAGTTCCTGCTTGACTAAACGCACGGCCTCGTAACGCTCTAGCTTGGTGGCAATTTTAAAGGCCTCCTCTAAAGGCGTTTGTGCCAGTTCGCGCACGCTTTTGGCTAAATCTTCATTTTTTTCTGTCACAGTGACTTCGCGTTTTTGGACGCCCAGCTTTTCTGCCAGTTGGCGCTGTAAATCAATGACGGGTTTCATAGCTTCGTGAGCTGCCAGTAAGGCTTGCAGTAGATCTTCTTCGGGGACTTCCCAGGCTCCACCTTCGACCATGACCAAGGCGTTTTCGCTGGCAGCTAGGATAATTTCGACGTCGCTGTCTTCTAGTTGTGCAATGCTTGGATTAATGACTACTTCGCCATTGACACGCACTACGCGACAGCCTGCAATAGGCCCATTAAAAGGAATATTGGAAATTGACAAAGCTGCCGAGGCACCAATAATCGCTAAGGTATCGGGGTCATTATCTGGATCTGCGGAAAGCACTGTGGCAATGACCTGGGTTTCACAGGCCCAGCCTTCGGGAAATAGAGGGCGAATCGGACGGTCGATGAGACGACTGGTGAGGGTTTCGCGTTCCGAAAGGCGGCCTTCGCGCTTGAGAAAACCTCCAGGGATTTTCCCTGCGGCAAAGGTTTTTTCGACATAGTCGACAGTAAGCGGAAGAAAGTCAATCCCTTCTTTGGCATCTGCACTGGCACAAACGGTAACCAGCACCATGGTGTCGCCACTGCGAACAATCACTGAGCCATCGGCCTGTTTGGCTAGATGACCTGTTTCTATAATGAGGGGTTTCCCTCCAAAATCACATTGAACTTGAATCTTTTGAGACATAATAAGGCTCCTTAAGTTTAATATGCCAAGTCATCATCACCTACAGTCAACCTTTGCTCTTTTGAGATCAACTTTTTGGAACCGATAATTTAAATCAATGCCCTGATAGCTCAGAGACTTAACTTAAATTATCAGTAATTTCTCATCCGAGTTAAAAGAAGAACTGATCAGTCATGCGTGCTATTTGCATATTTTAGTGTCTAAACTTTTTTATCTTATTTACGAATACCCAACTCGCCAATCACCTTAATGTAGCTACCTCGGTTTTTACCCTTAAGGTAATCGAGTAAGCGGCGTCTTTGACCGACCAGTTTTAAAAGACCGCGTCGGGAGCTGTGGTCTTTTTTGTGAGTCTGAAAATGTTCAGTCAGATATTGTATTCGCCTAGTGAGTAAAGCGATTTGAACTTCTGAAGAACCCGTATCTTTTTGATGGTGCTGAAATTTATTAATTAAATCACTTTTGTTTTCTTGTGCAACCGCTATGGCCATGCTTGTCTCCTAATGTTTTATCTTATGTTTTATCCCTTAACAGCTTAAATCATCTGCTAAAAACAGATAAAAATCTATTTAAAATGAGCTACCCAGCTAACATAAAAGGAAAAGATTTGTAAAGTTTGTTTATTTAGGCTTGTTTTTTGGCCTTATCGACTTGTGCAGACATAACAGGTATACATTAAGCAAACATATAAAGCGAAGGAAAAAAAAGAACTTACACTTGGCTTTTAGAAAAAGCACAGCATAAGCCAACCCATTCACCCCTTGATTTTATGAGCAAAAAGCAAGAGCCTTCTAAAAAGGCTCTAAAAGTCCCATGAAAGGGCTAAATGCGAGGGTACATGCATTCGTAAATTAGGTAAGTTAGGCTCTAGGAGAGTCTACAAAGGAAGCTTTCCACTTTTTCTCTTTTTTTCTTCTCGAGGCTTTTCTACTTCTTTCCTTCTAACTTTTGTTCCTGGAATACTCTTATTATGCTGACGTGCATGGGGGCTAACTTCACGATTAAATTGAGAAACCCCAACCCCTGCCATCTCAGCAGCTATTTTTTGAAGATCATTTACAGCTTGATTAGCAAATGCGTCCGCAACTTCTTGCGCAGTTTTGTAGGTACCTTGCTCCTTAAGCTGCTCTTTAACTTTTGCAAGCAAGTGATCATAGGCATCTTTGGATCCACCACGGTTCTGAGCAAGTCGAGAATAAGCATCGGAGACCTCAGGGACAAGCTTGCCTTTTGCTACAGAAGATTTAGGTTTAGAAGCAACCGTGCTAGATGGCCGCGTTGTCGTGCCATATAAGCCTTTTTGAGTGCTCGCTTGACGACGTGCAACATAACCCCCGCGGGTTGTACGCTTTGTAATCGGTGGGGGATTTTTGGCTTCGCCAGTAAAACCAAGTGCTTTGTTGAGAAAGTTCCTGGTTTCCGGTGTGCTGCGCTCTGCTTTCTGACCAGAACGCTGAGTGACAGATTCAGGCTTAGAAATCGTTGGGTTGGCAAGCTGGCTTAAGACCATATCATAAGCCTTTTCGGCAATCACTTGTGTCACGCCGTTGTTCCAAAACTCAGTTATGATGAGTTCTCTCTTACCTTCTGACTTCATGTAGTCAATCATCTCCTGAGCAGTCTTAAAGTCACCCGTACCTCGCACTTTTTGCAAGATTGTCTTTAATTCTTTGATGATCTCTAAGCGGGAATCTTTATTATCAAAAACGAATTCACCTTTGCGACTCGTACTTAAGCCGCTGATGTGCTTTTGGTAAAAGTCTAAGCCTGCTTTCAGATTAGAAGAAGACCATGGGGATTTTCCTGTTGGAGCAGAAGCAGAGCTAGAAAAAAGTGAATTCACTAGGCCATTCGAAACCGCTTTTGCTGGTCTTTGGCTAATACCGAGTTCCTTTAGAGTCTTTTCAACATCACCAGATTTTAGACTATTTAATTCTGTCATACCATTAAAGACAACAGCATTAAACTCACCCTTATTAATTCGCCCCTGAATCCCAGGTGCCTCAACAAAGTTTTGCATTTTACCCAGGCTACCTGCTACAGAAATAAAATGTTTTGTTCCATCTAATATCACAACATAGGCAAAACCAGGCATTCTAAGTGTTACTTTCTCTACAATGACTAACTCTTGCATTTGACCGGGTTGACCCGCATAGAAAGCATGCCTATTACCCCCTGCACTTGCTCTTAGTGCCTTCTCCGTCACCAAAACCTTAGAGCCGCCTTGCATGGCGAGCACTTTAATAGGCTTTTCGCCCGGGCGTAGAGAGACTCCGCCAGCCCGTGCAGATCTTGCCGATTGCGGGACAGCAACAGAAGAGGCACTTGATCTTGTAGGAGCGGACGTAGTTAAATTAAGGCCTGCTTTTTGTGCTTCTTGTTTTGCGGCACCTTTTTGGTGTATGGTCGCTGGAACTCTATAGTCAGAACCTCCTTGAATGTTCTTGTATGAAAAAGTCACTTCATTTTGGCTAGAAGGTATAAGTCCAAGATCTGGTCTAATAGTTTCAGGAGCTCCCTTAGGCAGGTCTCTACCGTTGTTTTCTATTTTGATTACGAACCAGTTACTACCTGACTCTACCTTTAAAACATGGATCGGAGTTTTATTATTAAGACTTATACGGTCATTAAATTCCACAGAATCCACTTCGACTAGATTTGATTTACCATCTTGAATAAACACCTGATAAGAGGGCTTAGAAACATTATTGTTACTTGCAATAACAAATTTCTTGTTCACATCTTGTTTGCCAATATGATATCTTTCTGCAAGATTCTCAGGAATCTTAAACTCTACAACCAATTTGACCTCAAAGCCTTCTCTTAAGCTTGGTTGAGACGTTTTAACTGGTTTTGGCTTTGCAGACGCTTCAGCCGCACCTGCTGAGGGAACTGTTGGAACAGCCTGAGACCCGCTAAATTGACTGAGTTTTTTAACCGTATCTGGGAGATTAGTCGGGTCTGCATGAATATTGAGTTTATGTTTGTGAGCTTCTTTTTCCGTATATACCCGTAGTATATCAGCAACTTCTTGTGCTAGCTTAGGGTTTTGATTTAGAGTTTCCTGAAGCCAATCCATAGAAGCCTCGGAGCCATTGCTAACACTAAAAGCCTCAGCTTCAACAATAGCTCTCTGGGTTCTTTCGACACCTTCTACTAAATCATACTTACCTTTAATCTGATACATACGCTCTACAGCAGCAGCAGCTAACAAAATATTTTCAAAATCAACCTCTGTCAACTTTGAGACAGTAGGTTTAGCCACACCTTTCTGCTGAGGACCTTTAGAGATGATCTGCCTGGTATAGGCTTCGGATCCTTTTGGACCAAGAAGCCCTGAAGTAGAGGCAATAGGGCTAAGCTCAGGATTTACATTCCATAGTTTAATAAGTTTTTTGTGTGTAGCTGGAGCAGAGGCTGCAGGTCGAGACGTATGTTTTGAATATACATGTAATACATTAGCAATTTCTTGTGCAAACTCCGAGCGCTGATTTGCTACTTCTGCAAGAAACTTCCTTGCCTCAGTATCTGAGAAAGTATTTTTGTCGATAGCTTGTTTAACAATACCCTTAATCTCTTCTAATCTCTTCCCTGAAGGGATCGTACCTCTAAGTTCTTTTATCGTAGAAAAATTATCTCTTCTTTTTATCACTGCATCAACTGCATCCCGCATATTATATAAATCATCACCCGTTAATTTTGTCTGAGAATTAGAAACTACCATTGTAAAACTCCTATTTTGTTTAAGTATGTAATTAATTTTTTAAAACTAAAATCTCTAAAGATAATAAAGGCTTAAAATAAAAACACTGTTTAAGCCTTATAACTATTGGCTTACCCATGATATTAAGGCGGGCACCGCCTTATTTAGCTATAACTTTTCAACCCATTTAAGTAACTAAAGTGAACCTGATAGTGTGCATAAAGGTTACCATTAATGATCTTATCGGTTACTAGGTAAATAGGTTGCTAACTTTTTTTGATGAAGAGTTTAAGCTACAGACAATTGCTGTTGCATCATAAATAGCCTGCGCTTGAGTTTGACTGGGAACGGTTGAGTTTGACATAAAGTGATCCTTTCTTTACTAAACCTTGGTACAAAAATATGTTTTAAATTAAAAAACCTAGAATAATTCTTTAATTGGACTTACAAAATACTTACCGACTTCAATAGTGGTCTCGACAGCAGCACTTAGTTTTTTCTTAGTCGCTTTTTCTTTTTCTTTAACTTCTTTCTCGCGTTGCTCTTTTGTATCTTCTAATTGAATCAAGAGATTTCCCGCTTTTTCTCCTATTCCAGGGTAGGATTTTCCTAAAAATTTAGCGACTCCTCTGGTGCCACAATCATAAGAGGCAGGGCGTATAGCGACACCCTCTCCTGTATCCGTTGTTTCTATGACACATAAATCCTCATCAATCGAAAACTGCGTTTCCCCGATGTGCTTTTTTTCTCTAGCTGGTGCGGCGTCTGCATTGCGCGAATAAAAAAAGGTCTCAGCTCCAGCCGTAATAGCAAATAAAAGAGTCCCTCCTATAATCCTTCCACCCGCTTTAGCGACACCCCTAAGTGTAGTTGAAGAAGCCGCCGCCTCCCCAGCACCCGCAGCCACAGAAACTTCTGCGGCACCAGTACGTGCAGTTGTCGTTAGAAGAGTCGATAAAGTCGCATTTTGGACTTCTGCAACTGTCAAAGCAGCCCGGAGAGAAGTTATCTTCTTAGTAAGTTTGTAATGAGTCCATGCTTTTCCAGCTAAACCTCCAATGAACATCGCACCAACTGTCATCGCTGTAGCATGGCCCGTAAAAGAAATCGCAGGTCCATGGCCTTCTCTTATTTGATGAATAGTACTTTGTTTTTTAGCTATTTCGTAAGCTTTATCGACGGCTTGGATTAAGGCATCTATTTTATCGACGGTAACTTTGTCTAAACCTAATTCAGGATTATCCGCAGCGTGCTTTAACGCTGTGAGATCTTCCTTGAGCAGCTCCCAAAAAGTTCGATATTTCAGGTTATACAATTCCTTAGCACTGCCTACATAATCTTCTGGCTGAAAGTCGGGGCGTCTGATATAGTAGGTGTTTTCATCACCGGGGTGTTGAATAAAAAGTGGAGACTCTTTAGAGTCGAAGGATGAGAATTTAAGACGCAAATAGTTTTTTATAAGAAGATCTAGAGGAGCTTCAAGGAGAATATAATCTCCTAACTCCTGATTGAGTTTTAAGTCATCTTTGGTAATTTCTTCTCCATTATTTTTTTTGCGAGTGAGATCAGCATGCAACTCTTCAGTAGCAGCAGGGTCAGCAATCTTATCAGAAGCAGTCCGGACTCTAATTGTTTCACCCATTAACTCTTTTATTTTTGCTCGGGCGGCATTTCGACTTGCTTCGTCTTCACCTAAAACTGAGGGAGGAATGGCATAACTTGTTTCACCCATTCCTTTATTAAGCTTAATCATATGGTTTATTTGTGTAATGAGCACCTCATTCGCTCGATATTCGGCGACTTTAGATATATGCCTGCCTGGCTCATTTGTTGTTGGTTTGTAACCTTTTTGCTTACCGCGAGCATAAGTTTGGCTGCTAAAATAATGTTTTAGCATTCTCTTAATATTAATTAATTCTGCATTATTAATTTTGGAAGATAGTGCATATTGGGCTGTATTTGCTTCTTCACTTCCTTTTAGCTTAACCAATAAGGTCTGTGACTTCTTTTTGGCCCCATCCAGGTCAATGCTCAGATGTTTTAGAGTCTCAATCATGGCAGCTTGAATAATAGCAGCTTCCTCTTTAGGAAGTATCATGGTCTCCACTGAGCTAGTCTCATCATTATAAAGAAAGGATTTAGGGTTAAACTCACTGGAAAGAGGGTCCACCTCATTAGGAGGATAGTGATCTCGAATATTCACAACCAAATTTCGAAAATTAAGCTCTTGGGATCCCTCTGCTTCTTTTCCAGATGGAACAGGAATATCTTCTGCCTTAATACCTTGGTAAGTTCCTATAGCAATATCCCCTAAAATAGCTTCACTTGGGCCTAAGAGACGAAATTGTCCTTCTTTTGTTTGACAACTGGTACTGACAATTTCATCTAAAATTTTACTAGGTGCCGCATTTTTTTCGTAGAGTTTTGGAAAAAGCTCTGGTGTTAGCTGAGTTTCTTGACCATTTGAAGACTGAACCCAATTAATTGGCAACTGATCTTTAAGGCCTTTTTTCTCCCATAACTCGGGATTATTTGCTTCAATATCTTTACATTTAGAAGGTCCTGTTACAACCATAGTTTAGCTCCAAACTTAAAAATTCAGTTAAAAAAACTGTTCTTTTCAGTCACCATAAGTAACTATATAGAACATTTTCAATTTACTTATCGGTTACTAGATAAATAAGTTGCTAACCTTTTTGATGGGGGCAGCATATTTTTTTTGGGGAAAACATCAAGGTGGCATAGGGCTTGATAAATAAAAGGTTAAAATGAGAAAGCTTTTTTTGTTTTTTTAAAGGTTTTTAAATAAAAAAGCGAGGAAT
>JAUHYS010000299.1 GCA_030426445.1 bacterium | reverse complement strand
AAAGAACGATTGCGTTTAAGATCTATGGCAAGCTTAGCGTAGTATTCTTCTTTTTGGCCATGGGGGACCTTTTTCTTAAATTGTGAAATATATTTTCCTTTTTTCCAGTGACTTTGCAAAGTGCGTTGGTTACTAGCAAGTTCGGAAAATTCATGATCAGAAGATGAAACTTGCTCTAATTTTTTAATAAAGTTTTGGTAACTTTTGCCCTTAAAAAAATCAGTTGTCATCTATAGCCCTCCTAAAGTAAATTAATGAATATCTATTTAAACACCCTATAAAATGAAATTAAATGTCCGACATGTCCTACGGTGTCGGACATTTAGGATCGCAACTTATTGAAATAAAACAATAATTTCAACTCATTTTTTCAATTTCTTTATAAAATTCAAAAAATCATCAAAAACTTTTTCATTATAAAACTCGTTGAGTATTGTCATGGAAAGGAGTATTGTCCTTCAAATTTTTGGAAAAAAATATTCATCAAAAATATAAAGGAGATTTTTTCATGGAATCCGCCCTTAACGAAACGCGTGATAAAGTTCAACATTATCAACCTATGCTGGCGAGTATGATGGAGGAGGCCTCCAAAATTATTGTAGGGCAGCGCTATATGCTCGAGCGTTTGCTGATGGGGATTTTACTCGAGGGTCATATTTTAGTCGAAGGGGTGCCGGGTTTGGCTAAGACCACTGCGGTAAAGGCCATGGCCAAAGTGTTGCAGGTGGGTTTTCAACGCATTCAGTTTACTCCCGATTTATTGCCGGCTGATATTATGGGAACCGAGATTTACTCTCCCAAAACTCAAGAGTTCAGTGTGAAAAAAGGGCCGATCTTTTCTAATATTATTTTAGCGGACGAAATCAACCGCGCACCCGCTAAAGTGCAAAGCGCATTGCTGGAAGCCATGCAAGAGCGTCAAGTGACCATTGGTGGTGAAACCTTTAAAATGGGTTTTCCCTTTGTGGTTTTGGCCACGCAAAATCCCATTGAACAAGAAGGAACTTACCCCTTGCCCGAAGCCCAAGTCGATCGCTTTACTTTAAAACTCAATATTACTTACCCCTCACACGAAGAAGAAATGCAAATTATGGATCGCGCTTTTTTAAATAACTTCGAAGACATTCAGGCAAAATACGATCCAAAAGTTTTGCGCGAGATGCAGCAACTCGTGCACGAAATCTACATCGACCCCAAGATCAAGGATTACATTGTTCGTTTAGTTAAAGCGACACGTGATCCCAGTGAGATCTTGCCGGATCTCAAACCCTACATTCAATTTGGGGCTTCGCCACGGGGGAGTATCAATCTAAATTTGGCTTCGCGATGCCATGCTTTTTTTGAAGGTCGAGCTTTTGTGACGCCTCAAGATGTTAAGGTCATGGCCTTGGATGTTTTGCGGCACCGGGTATTGTTGACTTATATGGCCGAGGCAGAGGAGTTAAAGGTGGATGATGTGTTGAAAAGGATTATGGATCATGTGGAGGTTCCGTAAAATTTTCTCTTCTTTCTTTTTATTGCAAAAAGAAAGAAGCAAAGAAAAGACAAGCCCGTGAAAAAAAATCCTAAAATTTTGACATTTCAAGCTAAACAAATCAAACTCGGCCCGATAAATCGAGCCTCAAACAGTGATTTGTTTTTAACGCTTTCAAAGTCCAAATTTTTACGGACTTTTTTCAAGCGGCATATAGGAACTAATTCATAGCGTAGTCATCTCTGCAAATGTGGAGACTCAAAAGTTTAAAGTAAAAAAAGTGTTACCAGCAGAACTATTAAAAAAAATAAAACGTATTCAGCTTAAAACCAATTATTTAGCCAATGAGGTTTTTTCGGGTGAGTACGAATCCGCCTTTCGGGGTCGGGGCATGGAGTTCGAAGAAGTTCGCGAATACCATCCGGGCGATGATGTGCGCAGCATTGACTGGAATGTCACCGCGCGAGCGGGTCGGCCTTTTGTCAAAGTCTTTCGCGAAGAACGCGAGATGACGGTGATGGTGATGGTGGACCTTTCGGCAAGTTTAGGTTTTGGTACGCGCGAGCGTTTAAAAAGTGAAACCGCTGCCGAGGTAGCCGCGATTTTGGCTTATGCCGCCGTCAAAAGTAATGATAAGGTGGGGCTGATTCTTTTTAGTGACCGTGTCGAAAAATACATTCCTCCCAAAAAAGGGACAGCGCATATTTATCGCATCATTCAGGAGATTTTAACTTACCGTGCGCAGTTTCAAAAAACTTGTATTCGTGTCCCTCTAGAATATCTCATGCACGTGCGGCAACGTCACAGTATTTGTTTTTTGATTTCGGATTTTTTGGATCAGGGTTACGAAAAGGCACTTAACATTGCTTCGCATCGTCATGATATGTTGTGTATTCAGCTTTATGATCGCAGCGAATGGCAGCTTCCCAAATTAGGTTATTTAAAAATGCACGACCCAGAAACCGGTGAAGAGGCCTGGTTTAATACTAACCGATCTAGTTTTCAAAGGCGTTATCAAGAACAGGTAAAAAACTTAACACAAGAAACTCAAAATACCTTTCGCAAAATAGGAGTGGACTC
>JAUHYS010000029.1 GCA_030426445.1 bacterium | reverse complement strand
TTTTTACAAGATCGGTTTTGCAGAATTTATCCAAGCGATTAAGCAAGTCAATCTGACCTACTTTCTTTTGGCTAGTCTGATGAGTGTTGCGATTGTGCTCTTAAATACGGTGCAGTTAAAAGGTTTCTTGCCCCGGTATGATGCGGTGTCTTTTAAAAAAATGTATCACCTGGTAGCAATTTTTTCGATGACAGTGAATGTGGTGCCGTTTTGGGGCGGGCATGCTTTGTTTATTTACCTTTTGGGACAAAGAGAAAAAATGGGGAAAACTATTGCCTTTACTGTGATGACTTTAGATCAAATTATCGAAGGCTTTGCCAAGCTTTTCATTTTTGGCATGGTGGTTTTTACTTTTACTTTTCCCGAACCTTTTCCCCCACAATTACTTAAGGCCATGCAAGGTTTTTTAATCGTGGTGTTAGTCAGTTATACGGCTATTTTTTCTCTTTCCTTTGCCTTGCGTAATAAAGCCTTTAGTCTTGACAAAAAGACTTCGGGTTTAATACAGCGATTTAGAAATTTTGTTTATCATTGGGCTCACCATCTCAAAGTTTTGCGCAGCTTTCGCCTAAGTGCCTTTAGTATTGGACTAGCGGTAGTGATGAAATGCCTGGAAGTACTGGCGGTATATTTAATTCAGAAAAGTATGGGGGTTCCACTGGGTTTGCCGGCAGCATTTTTAATGGTAGCAGCGCATTCTCTAGCGACCAGCCTACCTTTGACGCCTGGTAGAGTAGGGCTTTTTGAAGCCGCTGCAGTTTTGACTTATGTTTATTTAGGGCTTTCGCAGGCGGAGGCCTTGGCTTTAGCGGTTCTCATTCATGCCGCTCATACCTTGCCCTTTATTATATTGGGTTATCTGAGTTCTCATTTTTTTGGTTTTAAAAGAAAAGAGCTTAAAAACCAAGGTTCGACGGCTTCAGTTGCTGACGAGTCCGTTCATAGTCTCCTTCATGGCTAAAAACTCAGCCCCTTTTTTCTTAAAGAATTGAATGTTTTCTCTTAAGCAATCCACAGCGATATCACCGGTTTTAAAGCGACAATCCAGGCGCAGTTTTTCTTGAGTGAAGTCGACAAATTCCCAAGGGTGTACAAAGAGGACCACCGGGTCTTTTATACGGTTAAACCAGGCAAAACGAATTTTTTTCGGCAAGCGTAAAACCGAAGAAGTCACCGAAGCGGGGATGCGATGAAGTTTAGTAAAAATTTGATTTTTTTTGTAATAAGCTCGCTTGTATTTGGCTTGTGATGAATCCAAAAGATAATCGGCCTTTTCTAAAAAAATGAGGTACTCATTGGGAAACATAAGGTTGGGGGCCCTAAAAGATACCACTGGATAAAACTTTCTTAAGGTAGCTGACGAATCTATAATTTCTTGCTCAGCTTCTTCAGGAGACATGTCAGTAAATTTTTTATGAGTGTCACCATGGCAGCCGAGTTCGTGACCACGGTCGACAATGGCTTGAGCCGTTTGCGGGTATTTGCGTGCTACATCACCCGTGGTAAAAAAAGTTGCGGGGATGCCTTCCTCTTTAAAAAGATTGAGCAGTTTGGGTGTGCCTTGTTCTACACCGCGATAGGTTTCAAAGTAAGGGGGGCAGTCGTGTTCCATGTCGACTGTGATCATGACTTTCATGCAGCGTTCCTCTTATTTTTTTGACAGTTTTCAATCGTTTCGTAATAAATAGCGGAATGTTTTGCAATCACTTCATTCCAGCCAAATTTTTTCACACTGGGGCGAGCATTTTTTGTGAGTTTACTGAGTTGTTCAGGGTTTTGTAAAAGTGCAAGTGTGTGCGTGCCCAATTCTTCAATACTATTTGCCAGCATGCCATTATAGTTATGTCGAATGATGTCTCGAACGCCACTTGAAGCCCGGCCAATGACCGGGACGCTACTGGCGCAGGCCTCTAGAGCCGTGATAGGAAGCGACTCCCAAGGCGACGGCAAAATAAACAAATCGCTTTGACTTAAAAAATCTTTAATCTCTGGCCGGGTGAGCTTTCCCAATAATTTGACTTGTTCGGAAAGGCCTTGTTGCAAAACCATTTTCTCCAGTTGAGGTCGCAGTGGACCTTCTCCGATAATATGAACTTGAGGTTTCAAGTCTTCTGAAACTTGTGAGTTGATCCATGGTAGCACCTGGATAAAATCCTGAGGTCTTTTCTTTTTGTGCAAGCGTAGGACCATAGTGATTTGAGGGCGTGAATGTTTAATTTTTTGCGTCTTCCATTGATCCAAATCAATACCATTTTCCAGAGTGAAAACGGAGTGCTGAGGGAATGCCCTTTGTACTCGAGAAGCTGCCTCTTGACTGACTGCGGAAAAACGGATGGGCCAGTGCTTCAGTGACTTCAATTTTTGTATGCTTCGAAAAAACGAAATACTACCATGATTAAAAAGTGAATGTGTTGTCAGCAATGTAGGGATATTTAATTTTTTGGCCAGCCATAAAGAACCATAGGCTAAAGGGGAAACAATGCTATTATGACAATGTAAAATATCGTATTTTTCACGGAGTAGGTAAGAGGTCATTTCTTTTAAGGCCTTTTTTCGCCAGATGATATTAGAGCCTGGAAGTAAAGAGGCCTGGATGCGGTGAACCCTGAGCGAACCGAATTGGGATTCGCCTGGCATGGAAGTGAGCACATGAACAAGGTGCCCCTGTTTTAAAAGTTGTTGAGCTAGGTCATGGACATGGATTTCGATGCCTCCGATTTGAGGTAAAAAGTGATCACAAATTAGTGCTATTTTAAGGTTTTTTGGCATATAGGGTGAAATACTCTTAGACGAGTCAATAAGTCAATCTTGGCTTTTTTAGCTTATTTTTTCTCCATATTATATTTTACTACACAAAACTTCATGTTTTTTACTAATCAGCCAAAGGCGAAGCTTACTTTTTAGATAAAAAGTCTCTTCCTTTCTCCTTGCTTATACTGCGACACTTCGTTAATTCAGCATGTTTTTATGCGTTTTTTATCTATATATCGATTAGGTCTACGTTACCCTATTTGGGTCTTGAGCTTTTGCGCCTTGCTCTCTTTAGGAGCGCTTTATTTAGCGAAACAACTTAAAATTGAGACCGATTTTAGTCGCCTGTTGCCAGAAAATAAGGCTTCGGTAAAAAACTTTAAAAAAATGAAAGAGACCTTTGGTAGTATGGGCTTCTTGGTCATCACGGTGGATTCAAATCGAGCGGCGGTATCCGAGGATTTTGCCGATCAATTGGTCGAAAAAGTCGCTCGATTAGATCAAGTGAGATACGTTGATTTTCGCCGTCCAGTCGATTTTTTTAAATCAAGGCAATGGCTGTTTATCGATACCGAAGATTTAAAAGAAATGGAAAAACGCATCGACCGCTCATTAGAATTACAGGAACAAGGCGTTAGCCCTATCTTTAGCGATTTAATGGATTTTGCCGATCCAAAAGATCGACCCGACCTGACTTTTGAAGATATTAAACAAAAATACCAAGACGAGATGGGCTCCGATCGTGAAGAGTTGAGTACAGGTAAAGAGGGCAAGTTTTTAGTTATTAAAATTCGTTCGAAACAGGGCTCCGAAGATTTTGACTCTAACGCGAAGCTGCTTGCGCAAGTTGAAAAAATTGTGGCCTCCCTTAAAACTCAAAAAGGCTTCGGTTCGGTCGAGATTGGTTATACCGGTTCATATAAGACTAGTTTAGAGTCCATTGATTTTATTAAAAACGAAATGGCCTGGATTTCTGCAGGCGTCAGTTTTCTTCTTATTTTGATACTCATCTTATACTTTAGAAGTTTTGCCAGTGCCTTTTTGGTGGGCTTACCTTTATTAGTGGGGGTATCCTGGACTGCGGGTTTGGTTTTTTTGACTTTAAAACATGTTAATATCATCACAGCCTTTTCGGTTTCTATTTTAGCGGGCTTGGGTAGTGATTATGGAATTTATTTATTATCACGCTTTACCAACGAAGTCCGTTCCGGAACCGAGTTTTATGAAGCCTGCCGTCGCAGTTTCCAACAAACGGGAAAAGCCACTTTAATGGCCATGCTGACGACGGTGGGGGCGTTTGGTGCCTTAGTGCTTTCGGATTTTGAACTCTTTGTCGAGTTTGGTTTAGTAGGCTGTTACGGTCTGGTTTTTAATTTTCTAGCGATGATGCTTATGATGCCCAGTATGCTGATGCTGTTTCAGCGCAAGCGTCCGGATAAATTGTTTCAGGTTTCGGTTTCTGAACGTGTTCGCGGGCCCGTAAAAGGTTGGTGGCGACCGCAATGGTTTTACCCTCACCACCCTAAAAGTTTACTATCAGCGTGCTTTGTCTTAGTGATTGTGTCTACTTTTAGTTTGGGTCCCCAAAGTGAGATCGTCTTTGAGGAAGGCCAACTTGATAATAAAGAATTACCCAGCAATAAGCTTTATGATAAGGTCAAAGATATCTTGGGTGGGTCTATTCATCCAACAGTTCTTATGGTCAAAGGATGGGAGAAACAAAAGCAAGCGGTAGAGGCCTTAGATGAATTTATCAAGCAGGACCCAGAGAATCAAAAAATTTTTAGTAAAGTAGCCGGTCTTTCAACTTTTGTCCCTGAGCATCAAGAAAAAAAAATAGATCTCCTTAATAGTATTATTCAAAAGTATCCTCAAAATAAATTTGTTAACGAGGCCCAAAAAAGAGAATTCACCAAAAGTGTTCGAGAGACTTTAGCTACAGGCGCTTTTGTCTTAAAAGATTTGCCTGAGGAAGTAAGCAGAAATTTTATTTCTCCAGTCGACCCCAATCTTTTTGCAATTTTTTTGTTTCCTAATATGGATCGGGGTGGTTCAGAAAACATGAGGATTTATAATCAGGGAGTCAGAGATGCAGAAAAATTTGCAGGAATGGAACTGAATCCAGTTGGAGGTTCTTTTATTTCTGAGGATATCTTAAATCTGATTCAAGAAGAAGCCCCTAAGGGTTTTGTGTTTATTATTATTTTCTTCACTTTGGTTTTGTTTGTTTCCTTAAGAAAAATAAATAGATCACTATTGATTTTAGTTCATCTAGTTGCAGCGATTATCGTTTTATCGGGTGTGCTTTATGTCTTTGGTATTAATCTTAATTTTTTTAACATCTCTGTCTTTCCCATTATTTTGGGTACGGGTATTGACTGTTTTATTCACTTTGGCCACCGTTATGATGAGACAAAAAGTTTATTTGACTCAGTTAATACCGAAACACCGGCGATTTTTGTCTCAAATCTCACTTCGATTGTTGGTTTTGGGGGCTTAATGTTTACGACGGATGTGGGGCTTAAATCCATTGGTTATGTCAGTGTCGCTGGACTAGTCGTTGTTACAATATTCTGTTTATTTATTTTTCCACGGAGTCTGTTGTTGACTTCTTTTATAAAGTCGCAATCCAAAAAAAGTGTTCCTGGATAAATCTTTGCAAGAACAGTTTTAAAAGAGAAAGTTAAACAAATGCTTTTTTGAAACTAGCCCTAAAGAAAAAATTGCGCTAAGATTTGCATTATGCCACATCGCGATATTCATATTGACTTTAATTTTACTTTTTCAAACTTAAATCCAAAAGGGGTGGATGAAAAAGAGTTTTTGGAAGTTTTTCCTGTCTTAAAAGAAGTCAAGGCAGGGATCCATGCTATGAGAGAAGTTGGGCAATTGCCTTTTCTTTCGCAGTTATTTTCAGAAGACTTTACCTTACTCGAAAAACTAGCAAAACAGCTTACGCAGAATTATCAAGAGGTTGTGGTGGTGGCCTCCTCTGCGGTGTTTGCCGAAATCAACATGCTGAAGCATTTTAGTACTAGCGATAAAAAGCACCGCCTCCACCATTGGGATTCCTTAGATTTTGCAGATTTTAATCGCTTCTTTCAAAAAATCGATCCAAAAAAAACACTGTTTCTATTGATTGCCAACCCCTTTAGCAAAGTGACGCAATGGCCAAAGTTCTTTTTTGCTTATGATTTTTTACAAAAGCAATTGGGCGAAGAAAAAGCCAAACAACAACTTTTGATCATGGCAGAAGAACAAGACGCAGAGTTTCGTTGGCTTGCAGAGCATCTGGGCTTAAAGTTTTACGCACTGCCTACGCCTACTTTACAAAATTTTGCATTCTTCTCTCCACAAGTCTTGCTTCCTGCAGTTTTTTTAGATTTTGATATACAGGATTGTGTGCAAGGAGCCCAGCGCATGGAGCAGCGTTGTTTTTTAGAAGATCTTTGGATGAATCCAGCAGCGATGTTCGCAGCGGTGGTGTATTTCCTCTATCAAAAGAGAGAGTGCCGAGAGTTTATTCACATCTATCACGAAAGGTCTGCGCTTGCCTCGGTTGATTGGTTTAGTTTAATTTGGTCACAGTGTTTAGGACATCAATTTGATCTCTCCGGAAAAAATAAACATTTTGGGATGATGCAAACACATTTTTTTATTGAAGAAGTCTTTCATGCCGGGGCCCAATTTTTACTCGAAGGTCCACACAATAAAATCGTTATGTTTTGGAATCAACAAAAGCAAGACGAAGATTCCTGCCTGCCGGATATTTTTCCTGGTTTTCAGAGTCTGCATTATCTTTCCGGGAAGCCTTTTGCGCAGATCAGTCAAGCGCAAGTTATTGCAATTGAACAAGCGCTTGCTGAGGTGGGTGTTCCTAGTTTGCGTCTTAATTTATTCGGTAAAGAGGCTTACAGTCTAGGTCAATTGGTTTATTTGGTTGAGGTAGCTACTTTATTTTTAGCCGGCCTTTTTAATTTAAACCCCTACCAAACACCTTCTATCGAAAAAGTAAAAAGCTATTTGTTAGGTATATTGGGTGATGAAGCTTACAAAATTTTTGACGCCAGGGTTAAACGACAAATTAAAGACAAGCGCTATATCATTTAAAAAAGAAACCCCAGTCTAAGGGCAAAATTGAAAAATAATTGAGTATTTTTTTCAACCTGCATATCCAACGAATAGCTTTTACCCAAACTTGTTTCAAGGCTGAGTTCCATTAATTCTAATGCAGTATATTCTAGTCTGAAACCTCCTTGAGGTTCTAGCTTGATTGAGCTCTTTTTTCCAAAGAGCGTTTTAAAGTCGTTCGCCGCAAAGGCACGGAGTCGGATAGGTTGCCTCCAAAACTCAATGCCTAGACCTAAAGCAGGCCGAAAGGAAAATGTGCCACGCTTTTGCCAATTGATTCCAACTTGACCAAGAAAATCTGTATAGAGTGCAATGCCCAATGCTCTTTGCATTTTGACTCCATAGAGTAAATCAAAGTTGAGAAAGGCTGTGGCTTCTTGTATACCTAACCGTATGCCTGCTGACGGTTTGTAGCGCCACCTGGAATATTGCTTTTTAAGTTCATCGACACCGTCTCCCTGAGGTTTTTTCTCATCCATGGCTTGGAGCACACCCTCAATGTAGTCCTCAGAAATATCCTTGCCTGTTCCTGCCGAATGCCCTCCAGGTACTTTATAGATGCCGCGGATTTTTTCTAAACCTGCGAGGTCCTCTACAGTAAAAACTTGATCTTGGTCATGAAAGACGATTCTTAGATAACCCCTTTCTACCAAGTCTATAATAGAGATTTTATTTTGCTCATTGGGAAAACTAAGAACTGTCAAGGGGTTCATAGGCATTGAATTACAAGAAATTATCTCTCGAAGATACTTTTGATCCGAAGGACTATGATGAGAAAGAAAAAACTCTTTGGAGTTTTTTTCGTAATCCCATTCCATTTTTCCTTTAAAAAGAATACTTCTAAAAAGGTGGAAGAGGAATGCTTTGTTGACATCTGAACCTAATGCTACCAGCTCTTGATTGGGTATGGGTACAAAAAGTAAAGATGGCTCAAGTGTTCGGTCTCCGAGTATTTTTTTAAACTCTTCTGGATGATTAGCATACAGATTTGTGATCATCAGTACAGGAACCGAACCCATGCTCATTCCCAAAAGTTGAATACTTTCTTGTTCGTGACTTGTTTGCTGGATGGCTTGGACGGATGCATCAAATTGATCTTTGGCAGTGATAGCTCGGTCTTCAAAGAGACCGCTGGCACCGTTGCCTGGAAGGTCAATCGAAATCAAGTCGCTTTTTCTACGTGAGGCAATTTGATTATGAAAAGTTTTAAACATGATCGAAGGGTGATCCAGCCCTGTCACAAAGTAAGGTTTCGCTTTTTGGTTAGTCTGATGCGTTTGATAGTCAAAGATACCAATTTTTCCTATAGTCTTTTGCTTTGCATCTTTCCAGTCAAGGACTTTGGCTTTTAGAGTTACTTGAGAATTGTTTGTTTGTGGCCTTGTCAAGATAGAAGGTCTTCTCAATAAAGGGCTATAAATTACAAAGGAGATAAAAGGTGTTTGCAGGTAAACAGAATCGGTTTCTCTTTGTTTTTTTTCTTCGGCTTGCTTGGGCTCGCTTTGTAAATAGATTGGGCCTTTATTAGAATCTGTACAAATTTTTACACGGCGCTGGTCGCCAAAAGCCCTCGGGAAACTTTTGTTTCCAAAAGAACGGTGAATGGTCATGTTTTTCCTACCCGGTTTAAGAAACTTCTTTTATAAAAGTCTTTTAAAAAAAGAAGTTAAAATTGACTTTACCCCTTCCCACAGCGGGAAATCTAACAGAAAATAAAATAAAAGCAAGGTGCTTTTTTATCCTGTCCAAACACTGCGTCGCTTTTTAAGTTCCTCAGTAATCATTTTTTGGATATTTTGTCGAACCATTTCACTAAGTTGATGGATCAGCAGTTCATCTTTAAGCGCCTTTTTGCCGTATTTGCTTAGGTCAATCGGTTCACCAAAAAAGATTGACCATTTGCTGGGCAAGGGAATAAACCCTAAGGGTCCTAACCAGGGTAAAGTAGGGGTAATGGGAATATAGGGAATGCCCAATGGTTTTGCCAGAAAAGAAGATTTATAAATAATAGGGTGGATTTCCTCAGCACCAATAATGCCTACTGGAATAATCGGGCTATTCGTTTTTAAAGCAAGTTTGATAAAACCGCCGCGCCCAAAGCGCTGAAGGTGATACCGCTTGGAATAATGTTTACCAATCCCTTTGACACCTTCTGGAAAGACCGCTACCAAATGGTCAGACTCTAAAAGTCTTTCGGCGTTGTCGCGTGAGGCACGGACTCCGCCGACTCGGTACATATAAGTGCCGACGAAGGGAAGGTAATAAACAAAATCTTCCACCAAAAATCGCACATCGCGTTGGGAAGGGTGGTCATTAGAAACTGCGACACGCAGCATAGAACCATCCCAGGGTAAGGTTCCCGAATGATTTCCCACAAGTAGTGCACGGCCATCCGAAGGAATGTTTTCTAAGCCATGAGTACTAATCCTCCAATAGCGATAATACATAAAATCAAAAAAGGGTTTGAGTTTTTGTTCAAATTCCGGGTCGCGCCCAAAGGGATCAAAACTTTTTTCTAAAGAAAGTTCCTCTGCATTCAGTAGCGGTCTTCCTAAAAAAGGAATTTTCTGAATGACTTTTTTTATTAAGCTTTGGACTCCATTTAATATTGTATTATGTGTATGAGGTTTTTTTTCTATTATGGGTAAAGTGTTGTCATGGGTTTGTTTTGCTAATAAGCTTTTAAGGTTTTTAATCTCTTGGGTGATCTCTTCGTGCCTTTGGACCACGCTTTTGTCATCCAGCTTTTTTTCTATCCTCAAAAAATAATGATTGATCTGTTGCCATAATAAATCCAGTCGTGAAGAGATTTCTTCAACATTGAGAGGAGGTATCCAGGTTGGTTTTTCTGTGGGTGCATTTTTGACTAAAGATAAATGGGGAGCTTGCTTTTTTTGTTTCATGAAGTCACTCCTGTTTCAGTGTATAAGTTGACATGACGTAATCTTTCTGCTCCTACAAAGTCCATTAAGGCATCAATGCAAGAATACTTAGGTTGAAAGCCCATTTGTTTTTGCGCTTTATCGATAGCAGCTACACAGAGATATTTTAAATAATCGATATGTGAACTAGGCGCAGGGGAAATATTGAGGTACCATAAGGTTTGAACTAAAGTTTTTAGACCCAATAAAAGTAAGGGAACGTTTATTTTTCCCATCATTTGAATCGCTTTTGAGAGCGGCAACACGCCTGAGCTAGCGATATTAAATATTCCAGGATGATTATTTTCGATGACCAAACGGTAAGACTGCATGAGATCTTCTTCGTGGGTAAATTGTACCAGCGGATCATATCCCAAAATCGTATGGACAAAAGGTAAAGAAAAGTAACGTGTTTTATAACTGTTAATGGTAGGACCTAAAATAGTTGCACTCCGAATAATCGTCGCAGTGCATCCAGGGTTTTTTCCAAATCGAAGAAAATATTTTTCGGCATCAATCTTATCCGCTAAAAACCGTGAACGTTGAGCTGCACGAGCAGGGTGCTCTTCGGTTAGGTAATTGGGGTTATTGGGAAAAGCACCATAAACGTCTGTGGTCGAAGTTAGAATAAGCTTTTTTACCTTGGCTGAAGCAGCCGCATTGGTCACATACATGCTACCTACTGAAAGTAGTTCATGCGCCCGGGAAACATTTCGAGGCGGTGTAATGGGCATAGCGGTATGGACTACCGTATGGATTTTTTCTTTTTTAAATATTTTAGAGAGTTGTAGATCTGCCAAAGTTTCGGTGAGATCAATTTTATAAAACTTGGTTTTTTTTAATTTGAGTTGAGGCTTTTTGTAATTGAGAAAAATAACCTTAGAAAAGCGGGGGTCTTCTTCTAACCATTTTAAAAGAGTCATTCCTTTATAACCACTACCAGTTAAGGCGATAGGAGGAAAATGTGTCGTGGTTTTATTTGGATGGCTTTTTTTAGTCATGTATTTGTTTTCCTTTTAAGGAGTATTATTCTGGTTTATTCATCTGTTAATTTTTCCAGTGCATATTGTATGTTTATTTGATCCTTTTACAAAAGTTTTTTTTGACTCTATTAAAAAAAAATAAAAATTTTAACTAATTTTATCAAGGTCTTGTCAAAATAGTAAAATTAAGTATTTCGATTTAGGTATGGATAATAAAAAATAAAGGGCTATATTAAAAACTACGGGGGTGCTTTTTGAAAAAATCGGGTAGAATGATGGATAAAAAAATAGAAAACCCCATATTCTGGCAAGACTTCTTGCGAATTTGTCATAAAAACCTTATTCAAGCTTATGAAATTTTATTCCAGTCCATCGACTTGATCAGCTTGATATCAATCCCAGCACCTTCACAAACTTCGACTGAAATCTATGGAAGAAAACTTCTTTACCAAGACCATGAGGGCGAAGTTTTACTCATGACTTGGCAAGAAGATCGCTTTTGTGCACCGCACGACCATGAAGCTTCCCAGGGGTGTGTCTTTTTTTTACAAGGTCATTTTTTAGAACGCCAATGGCTTTGGCAAGAACAAACACTTCGATTAGGGCCTTCTCAAGAAATTTCCTCACCTACATCTGTCCCCGTTGAAGCGGGTCGAATTCATGATATGAAGGCCGTGAATCAAGGCGTGAGTTTGCATGTTTATTTTCCTCCTATTTGCAAAATGAAGGTCTTTGATGTTAAAAATCAAATGACTTATCTGGTAGGTCAAAAAGCCGGTGCATGGCTTCCAGTTTCAGAGGAAAATATTTTAAAAGGGGAATCTTGGGGCCTAGTAGGGTAAATGCATGCAGGAAGTCATTGCGATTTTTTATACCACGCTTTACCGAGAGGGTGGTCCGCAGTTTAAACAAGCGGCTCTCACCTTAGCTCACGAAAAGTCCCAGGAGTTTAAACAGCATACTATCCTTTGCGAAGCCGTCGAGTCCAAGGAAGAACTGAAAAAAAGGATTGAAAAAGTTTCGCAATCACAAAAACGCATTAAGGAATTTCATTTTTTAGGTCATAGTGGGATGTATGGACCGATGTTTGGGACAGTTAAGTGGCCGGAGCAATTGAGCCCTTATGAATGGCGAGAGATGAAAATCCCCTTTAGTGATTCTGCTAAGGCCTTTTTCCACTGTTGTCGCTCGGCTCGTTGGTTTGCCCCTTTTTTTGCACGTACTCATCAAGTGCCTACCTATGGATACCATTGGTATACAACCGTCTCATTGAACCCTTTGCGTTTTAAATGGGAAAAGTATGATAAGACTCGAAACGCCCCTCTTTATATTATTGGCTGTCCAGGAAAAAAATCTCATGGGCTATTGGCAAGTGTTAAAAAGTTTTTGGGAAAAATGCCGGCTGAAAAAATGAAAGAGTTTCTACCGCAGCCCACCCAGGGCGGAGAGACCTATCAAGCGTGCGCGGAGCTATATGATAAAGTGTTTACGGATATCGGTGTGCGTTTTGATGAGTGGAAATGGTTAGAGAACAAATTTGAGGAGATTCATCAACCGCGTGTTTTAGATATCGGTTGTGGTAATGGAGCTCTATTGACCAAGCTTGCTAAAAAAATCCAATCGGGTGTGGGAGTGGATTTGTCGGAAGCTATGATTGCACTTGCTAGAAAACGTCAAAAGTCTTATTCGCATTTTTGGTTTGAAAGGGTGGGCGGACCGGTTCTGCCTTTTCAAGACAATACCTTTGATGTGGTGACTTCATTGCTATCTTTTCGCTATTTAGATTGGGACCCTATTTTAAAAGAAATCTTACGCGTGTTGCGTCCTGGAGGCAGGCTTTTTGTGATCGATATGGTGACGGCCCCGGTGAAATTAAAAGAGTGGCCTTTTTTTCTACGCTGTAAATTCAAATCTTACCTCCAGCATAAAAAACACAAGGCGTTTCATAAAAAATTAAATCAATTGGTCGAACACCCCCACTGGAAAAAAATGTTGCAGTATAATCCCATTCGTTCGGAACACGAAATGAAGTGGTATTTAGAAAGCCGCTTTAAAGGACACACGGTGGAAATTATTAATATTGGGTGGCATAACCGTGTGTTGGCTTTTGACAGTGGACCCATAGACTCTGACGTAAAATTTCAAAACATGGCTTATCCTTAAAAAATGAATCATCAAAAAAAATTACAACTTGCTGTATTAGATTGGGGAATCGGGGGGCTGGGCTTT
>JAUHYS010000298.1 GCA_030426445.1 bacterium | reverse complement strand
CTTTGCTTGGGTTAGTCCCGGGCAGCTCAATCTCTATGAGTTTCCCGAGGCCGACAAAGCCCTGGTGAATGATTTGACAAAAAAAAAGCACCTTTTTGATTAAAAAGGTGCTTGTTAAATGCGGTTTATTTTTTAAGTGATTATTCAGTAGCGGTAGTAGAAGGGGCTGGTTCGGCAGCTTTTTCTTCTTCGGCCTTTGGAGCTGCTTCAGGAGCTTTTTCCTCAGTTTTCACACTGATTGTGCCTGCAGGGCCTTCCACTTTAATTTCTTTTTCAGCACTGGGAGCTGCTTCAGGAGCTTTTTCTTCTGGCTTAGGGGCTTCTTCAGCAGTAGGCTCAGCCGGTTTAGGCTCTTCAGGAGCTTTTTCTTCTGGCTTGGGTTCTTCAGCAGCAGGCTCAGCGGGTTTGGGTTCCTCTGGCTTAGGCTCTTCCGTCCCAGTGGTTTCGGTTCCAGTTGTCTCAGAGCCAGTGGTTTCCTCACCTGTGGTGGTTTCTTCACCGGTGGTTTCTTCACCAGTGGTTTCTTCCGTTCCTGCGGTTTCACCACCATCGGTTGTGGGTTCTGAGGGTTTACACGCTGCAAAAGTTAATAAAGAGACAGCGCTAATAAAAATAAGTAGTTTCTTCATAGTTCACTCCTTCGGTCAAAGTTTGGAGAAATGAGGGGTATTAACCCGTTTTACCTTAACTCGTCAGAAAAGGAATTTGTTTTGTCATTCGCTTCTCTAAACTAAGCTTGGCAATCAAAGCCTTTTAGCCTTTAATTTAAATTTAAAAAAAATTACGCCCCTAAAAAATTAGGATTGTGGCGCAACATACTCATTTCAAAAAAAAAATCTAGTATTTTATTTCAAGTTAGAAAAATAAAATTTTGCAGTGTTTTAGATAAGATATTGAATGTTTTCAAGGATTTAGCGTATAGTATTGTGGATTTTCTAGATTTTTTAAAAAATGGGACCCTACAAGACTCCTATTAGCCAGCCTACTTAGGCTTTCAAAATCAGATTTTTTTCACATGAATGGGGTACTTTTTCTCTCCTAGCTTTAAATAAAAGCCGGATTGGGGGTCTTCGTCTATATAATGAGCTAGCTCTAAATAGGGCTTACGATTAAAGCGAGCGCTGAACTTTCCCCCTCTGACTTTACAATAAAGGATGTGGTCCTTTCCGACCCAGAGCTGGGATGGATCCAATGGCTCATGGTAGTTTCCGGCAAAATATAGCGTGCAGCTTTCGGTTTTTATCTCAATGGATTGAATCACATAGGGAACATCCTCCGCCACGATCCAATTGGTTTCGCCCATGCACATGACTTTCAGCCGGCCATCTGTGCTTTGCTCCATCTGTCTTAAAAAAAACTTATGGACCTTAGGGTCCGTGATTTCACTGCCCTCGTGCCACAGACGCCCTTCGCTATCGATTTGATAATGGTAAACGCGTTTAACTTGGTTCATTTGTTTTTCCTCTATATATATAGACATAAAATCAATTGATTTTTTTATCTCTACAAATGATTATAAATCATTCTATGCATTTTTTTGAGGATGTGATGAAGAAAACCTTTTTAGCTTTAATTGGGATTTGTCTTGTTTTGGGAGCCTGTGGTAGTTCGCAAAACGATGAGGTGGACCGTGGAGTTCGCTATCTGGCCTTAACCGGGCGCACCTTTATCTTTTTTTTTCAGGATGATCTTTCCTCATGCGATCAATTTTTTGAGGTTTACGATCAGATCACTGAGGAAACCCAGACCTGTGATAACGAGGGCAACTTTAGCGTAACTAAACTCAATGCCCAATGCTTGGGGGGCTCTCCGATCAATGCGGTAGCGGATTTTCAATTAGAGCAAATAAACTGCCGTGATAGCAATACCGATGTCATTGCAGAGGGTGTGATGCAGTTAAGTCTGGAGTTTTCTACAAAAGGCAACCTGGCTTTTATCCAAACGAATTCGCTATTGCTTAATGAAAACATATTTAGCTTTGATGATTTTAGGGTGGAAATCGAGTTTTCGAATAATGACCTGAGTTGTGCAGACAGTGCAAACCTTTTTGTCAATAATGAGATCTGTGATGTAAGTTCGGATTGTCGAAATTGTAATTAGGAGCTTCAAACGCCCCCTGGCCTGCCTTCCCGCATACCTGAGGGACAAAAGACCAGCGTCTCAAGAGGGGGACATCCAAATGAGCTTCTTTAATGAGAAACACTTAAGTAGTTTGAACAAGCTTATGAGTAGAATTCTTTTATTCATTTTGTAACGTTATCCCCCCTCTTAATTTTAAGAGGGGGACAGGGGGCGGTTAACCCTTCTACCTACGATTTCCCATAATTCTTAATAAAAAGAGAAACATATTAATAAAATCGAGATAAAGGGCAAAGGCTCCGTAAATCGCGGGCTTGTCTGAAGAGTTGACATAGTCACCATGACCTAAGGCCATGTCTTTGAGTTTTTGGGTGTCATAAGCAGTCAGGCCCATAAAGATGAGCACGCCCAGTATGGAAATCCCCAGGCTGAGCATGCTGCTACCCACAAATATATTGACGATCATCGCAATAATAATGCCGATGAGTCCCATAGTGAGAAAGCTGC
>JAUHYS010000028.1 GCA_030426445.1 bacterium | reverse complement strand
CGGGAAAAAATTAGCCTGCAACAGCTTATCGAAAAGGCCATGTACCTGGAACGGATTCGCATAGCTGATGATCCCTGGAAAATAGATCCTCCTGACGAAACAAAATTTTGGTCAAAGATAAAAAAGGCTCTGGTGGAGAATGAGCAATTTCAGGAAGACCCAGAGGCATTTAAACCCGAACGTTTTTTAGAACAAAAAAATCCTGAACAACACCCTTACGCTTATGTCCCTTTTGGACTGGGCCCCAGACAATGCATTGGCAATCGTTTTGCTACCATGGAAATGCAGCTCATTATGGCAACGCTGTTGCAAAAGTTTAAAGTCAAACTCGATCCCCATCAAAAAATTACATTGGACCCGGCTTTAACCCTGCGGCCTAAAAATGGAATCAAGCTTTTGTTAGAAAACATCTCTCCAAACGAATAAAATTTTACTACGCATAAAACTCCTGCTAATTAAATTCTTACACTTGACGTTTTGACTTTTTCAGCACAATAATCTTTATCTCGGGAAGTCCCCATCCCAAAACATGATTAAAGGAGTCTTCAGTGTCTTCTCAAAGTAAATCTTTCGAGTCTTCATACAGCACAGATCACCAAATGACCGTCTTTGAAGGGCTATCCGTCAAGCTCACCCCCGCCCCTCTACTAAAAAGAATTCTTGCTTACCTTATCGATCTTAGCATTGTGATCATGGTCATTTATATAGTGGTGTACATTTTCTATTTTATTATGCTGATGGGGACTGTATCATTCATTGCACTTCCCCCTGAACTCCACTGGATAAGGGACATTTTGATCGCATTTGGCATGCTTATTTTATTGCTTTTGGTCGTGTCGATTTACGATGGCTACTTTATTTATTTTGAATATAAAAAAGGAACCACTTTGGGCAAAAGGGTTTTTGGCTTACGTGTGGTTTCGACTCACAAACCTAAGCTCAGTTTAGGCCAATGTATTTTTAGGGACTTGTTTCGACTGATTGATTGCACGCTGGTGCTTCCAGGGCTCATTAGTATTGCTGTAACTAAAAATCATCAACGCTTGGGGGATCTCGTGGTGGGAACCATGGTCACTTATTCAAAACATAAAGAAGTCGCCAGCCAATTTGTTTACCTCACTGCAGAGCAGTATCAATTGTTTTACGAAACCCTAAAACCCCAAGCCATTTCTGATGAGCATCGCGATGCTTTTTTAAGATTTTCTTATGCCGAATTTATTTCGAAAAAAAACCCTACTCTTTCTGCAGAGGATATTGCACAGTGGGAAAACTTTGTTCATTATTATGTTCCCGAAGCTCAAAAACATAGTCTGGATCACAAAACTTTATTTTTGTTTTTTGCAGAATATTGTTTGCAAAGCTCCAAGAAAAAAACATAGTTTTTTTTAAAAGAGTACAAAAGAAAGCACGCCTCATAAATTTTTAAAAGCATGTTATAAAAAAATTTAAATAAAAAGGAAAATCAAGATGAATGTCAGTCTCCCTCAGTTAGATGCAAAGACCCAGGTAAAACCTGCCGGCTTTTGGCTGCGCGTTGTTGCAACCCTAATTGATAGCATGGTGCTAAATCTGATCAGTGCTCCTCTCATGATCATTTTTTACATCGTTTATTTTTCCGTTATTCTTAATCCAAATAATCAAGGTTCATTGGAGTCCATGATTCCTATTTTTATCACTATGGCCATCATCTATCCCATTCAGATTACCCTCTTCTTCTTATATTATGGCTGGTGTTATAAAAATAAGGGGGCCACTTTAGGTAAAATGGTTTTCAAGATGAAGGTCGTTGATGTGAACACCGGTAAAAATATCGGCTATGGAAAAACTTTTTTAAGAGAGTTTATTGGTAAATTTGTTTGCGCAATCACTTTTATGATCGGTTATATTATTGCAGGGGCTCGTGATGACAAGCGCGGTCTACATGACATGGTCGCTAACACTCAGGTCCTTCAACAAATAAATTAGTTTCTATGTTAGAAAAAACTCGTTTACTCATTCAGCAAAGGCAAAATGAATTTTCGGAATCCTATCAAAAATTCACTCGGCTCTCTATGAGTAATCAAACTGACTTTTTTTCTTCGACCTTAAATATACTAAAAAAATACGAGCAGATTAGCAGTGACCTCTATCGTTTGAGAGCTGAACTCCCCAAAACAGACCCTCTCCGGCAACGCACCGAAGATTTTGTGGCTCATTTTAGTCATGAGCTGCTTGGGCTCCAAAAGATTAAAAAAGACACGACTCAAAAAATTCCCTTTACGCATCAATACCGCCAAATCTGGCGAGAAAATTTTTCTCTGTTTCTATTTACCCTTTTTTTATTTGTGGGTTCCATTTTTTTAGGATGGCATATCACCATGCAGGAACCAGGTAATGCTTCGGTTTTTTTGGGAGACCACATGCTGGAAAATATTTTTGAGCACAACCGCTGGTTTTCTCAAATCAATGACTCTCCTTTATTAGCAGGCCTTTTGATTGCATGGAATAATATTCGCGTTGCTATTAATTGTTTTCTTTTTGGTGCATTGTTGGGAATCGGCGGCATCTATATTTTAAGCTACAATGGCATGATGGTTGGATCGGTCTTAGCTTTTTGTCGTATTCATCAATTTGATCAAGTCCTGTTAGATTTTATTGTGGGGCACGGCACTTTAGAATTAACCCTGATTATTGCTTCGGCCTTTGCCAGTTTTTTAATTGGCCGAGTCTTTTACCAAAGGCCTTATAAAAAATTTAAAGCTCGAATGTCAGAAGCATTAAGACAATCAAAAATCGTTTTATTAGGCATTATCCCTTGGTTCGTTTTAGCCGCTATTGTGGAGGCTTTTATAAGCCCTCAAGATGCAATTCCTTTTGTTTATAAAGTCATTGTAAGCCTTGTTTTAGCCGCTATATTTTGGATTTGGACGCTTTGGCCGACTCCTCAAGAATCAAAATAGAAACGCCATCATATTCTCATAGAAACTCTTAATAGCGAATACAAACGCTCGACTGCACCCAACCAATCTTTTTCGGGAACCAACAAAGCCCCTCCTCCATAAGCAGATAATTGATACTGAAAGGCACGCATATTTTCGTTGAGCCAATAACTGTAAAGCAAACGATTATACATCTCACCATTTAAATAAGTGGGGAGAGAATGAATTTGTTTATCTAAATAATAGTCTTCGTTAACCAGGCTTAAAACAACCGTGAGGTGTTTACGCAAAACTGGTTTCAGTGCTTTTAATAATTCGTCCTGAATAGAAGGGCGAGAAAGGTCGACCAATAAAACCAGTAAACTTCTCTGCCCAGTCAAAGAACTTAAAGTGGGATGAATGAGCTCGAAATTACTTTCCTGCTCACGCGCCCTTAAACTGGGATGCCCGGAAAAAACGGGATTCCAAGCTTCTAAATGGCGTGTATTGCGAATGGAAAAATGGTTCTTTTGAGAGAATGCAAAAAAGCTCATTCGATCTCGACTTTGAAAAGCGTTTTCTGCCAAGGTCAAACACGCTGCTAAGTAATAATCGAGTTTTTGAGAGTTCCCAATACGACCCATCATGGAGCGCCCCATATCTAAACCTAAAATCAAATGATGTTCTAAAAAAGCATCATAAGTGCGGGTCATCCATTTACCGTACTTTGCCGATTTACTGACATCGATATGGCGCAAAGGATCCGGGTATTGATAAGGACGAATCGAATGAAATTGATCTGCCACTTGTGACCGAACAATCTTACGATTGCCTTGATGAAATAAATTTTGGTTGCGCGAAATTTCGTTAAAGGCTTGTTCAGAAATTTTTTGATGAGTGGGAAAAACTCGAAATTCAATTTTTTCAACTGGCACCACAACGCGACGAAGCCAAAGTTGAGAACGTGAATGACACTCTAAATTTAATTGAGAAAGCGTTTCATAACCCAAACGCTCGGTATGGGCCTCGAGCTCCAAACGATAATGAATCTCCCCGGTTTGCACATCAGGGGATAAACGCAGATGAGTCTGGACAAAGTTTAAACAACGCAGCTGAGGCAGTTTTAAAAAGATTTTTTTTAAAGATAAAATTTTGGGATTTTGTGTCACAAAAGTAAAAGACACTTTGATTTTTTGGCCGAGCTCAGGGCTTCTGGGAATATCGGCAAGACCCCAAAAGCCCACTGTGACTCGCAGACTACGATAATCCAGCCAAAGCCAAATTGCTAATAGAGGCCAGGTCAAGAGATAAATAAGAAATAAAGGCGGAAAAAGAATTGAGACAATTCCAATCAATTGAGAACAACCCAAAAGCATAAAAAAGCGGTCTGTCAAAAAACTTTTCCTTTGACCTGCTGCTTGTTTTTGGTGCGCAGAATGCATTGTCACGCTGGAAATTCCACTTGATTTAACAGATCGTTCATAAGTTCTACTTCAGAAATTTGCGCTACCTGAGCTTCTGGATTGAGCTGCATACGATGTCTTAAAACCGGCAAAGCCAAAATTTTGATATCATCGGCAATCACAAAATCACGGCCTTCGACCAAGGCACGGATCCGGGCAGTACGGACTAAAGCAATGCCCCCCCGCACGCTGCTACCAGAAGCGATCATGGGATGGCTCCTTGCTTGCTGCAAAATTTTAGCGACACAATTTAATAAGCTGGGATCCACTTTGACGTTTTTAATTTCTTGGTCAATTTCTTCACGATTAAAAGATAAGGGCTCAATATTTTCAAACTTAGGCGGCAAAACACCCTGTAAAATATGATCCATAATTTGAGCTTCTTTTTCCAAATCTAAATGATCCAAAACCACTTTGAATAAAAAGCGGTCCAATTGAACTTCGGGTAATAAAAAAGTGCCTTCGTAATCTCGAGGATTTTGCGTAGCCAAAACAAAAAAATCAGGATTAAGGCGAAAGGCTTTGCCGTCAATCGTGACTTGTTTTTCTTCCATGGCTTCTAGTAAAGCCGATTGGGTACGCGGAGGGGTTCGGTTGATTTCATCCGCCAGCAAAATATCTGTAAAGATCGGGCCTTGAATAAATTGAAAAGCCTTTTGCTCCGGTGCAAAAATATGCGCACCTAAAATATCCGCTGGCAAAAGATCGCTAGTAAACTGAACTCTTTTAAAAGATTGCGAAAGCAAACGCGCTATCAATTTAGCCGTTAAGGTTTTCCCAGTTCCAGGAGGGCCTTCAAGCAATACATGACCCCGTGCTAAATAAGCCACAAATAGAAGCTCGATGAGGGACTCATGGCCCAACATCCATTTTGCATGAGCCTGCTGAATTTGGGTCCAAAGTTTTTGGGTAGAAGACATGATAAATACTCCTCTTATTTAGATAAACTTTTTTTACGGGCAATTAAATCACGGTGTAATTGAATCAATGCCTGTGCACGTTTTAAAAATTGCTGATGGTTACCATAAGCGACATGGGTTTCAAGTGCAGCAATTTCATTTTTTGCATAAGGAAAAATTTTTTCAAGAAAAGACTGATGCAGACGCAAAACGTTTTGATAATGACCGGAAGCCTCCAATCTCTTTTCTAAAATATTTTCATTGAGTCGATGAAAGCTTGCCGTGGCAGGTTGTTTTTTTTGTTGAGTTTGTGCTTCACTAAAACGGTTATGACCCAAAATAAAAAATAGCCAAACACAAATCATCATACCCAAAAGCGGCAAACCAAAACTTGGCTTTAATAGCAATTGCCCAAAGGTATGGTCCGAATAAAAATGATGATACTCATCAAACCATAAAGGGGCATCTTCTGCGATTAAACGAAAAGCAAACTGACGATTGTCTTTGCGCTCTAATAGGGCATTACTAAAAAGGGGCAAGCCCGCCATTAAAGTGACCTCGCCTTTTTTATGAGACCATTGCCGAACATAACAGGAAAAACTCCCTTTTGAGCATCCCTCTCCCTCGATCCAGTAGCGACTGTAAAAAGCATAGTTCTCTTTTGTCTGCAACCAGGATAAATTTTTCTTGGGACTTTTTATCGATAACTTTGCATTTTTAAATTGCTTGTCTTCTGTCATCTTCGATGGACCTTGCAGCTTTTTGAGCAAAGGTTGAATGTTTAACCAAGAAGAATTATTTTCAAAAGAAAGCACCAAGCGCCCTCCTCGCTCCACAAAAGTGCTTAGAATTTCGATATAGCGGGAAGAAAGATCTTTTTTGGGAGATAACAAAAAGAGAATCGCATTGGGTGGAATTTCTCCCTGCCACAGGCTTTTTCGGTGCACCACTACTTGATCCGAATCAAGCTCTTCTGCCAATCGATAAAAAAGCTGAACCCCTAAAGAGCTTTGTCCATAAACACTTGTCGAGGTCATTTGCGGAATTTTGCTCTTCTTCCACTCGACCCAAATATATAAGAAAACAAAGAGGATGAGGCCTATGGCTAAATAAATGGTTTTACGTCGTTGCATTTAGTGACTTTCTAAAAATTGACGCTCTATTTGTAATAAGTCGTTTTCAAAACTTTGATAGTCTTGCAAGTTTCGAGAAGCTTTACCGAACATCACTTCATTGGCTTTTTTGGACCAAGACCAGTCAACTTGATTTGGCTCAGTATATCGAAGCTGCCACTCAAATGGAGTGACAAAATTGGTTTGTTGAAAACGCTTAAGAAATAGTTTCCATCTTAAGCGACAAGCGCGAGAAAATTGATTGAGATCCAATGCTTGCTCAATGTCTTGCGAGCTGCCTTGTTCATGCGTCATAAAGCTTTGGGATTCTGGCACAGCTTGTACACTTCCTATTGCTTGGGGTCTGCTTTTCCAAGTTTGCCAAACTTTATACACAATTAAAGCCAGCAAAACTAAGATCACCCCAAAAAAAAAGATTTTTAAAAAAATCCATAGCCATTCTCCATCCCAATTTGATTCACTCCGGCCTCTCGAGAGAAAAAAATCTGAAAACCAATCTTTTATGTTCTGCAAAATTTCATCAAGTCTATTGGGCTCGTATTTTAATGAAGGCAGTTGAGTAGAGATGTTTTTAGAACGGGATAAATCATTAAGGGCTTGATTGTATTGTTCTATTTGTTGGGGAGGGAGTTGAGACATGAAATTTTTTTCGTTTTTTGAAAAAGTAATTTGAAATTTGTTATATATTTCAATAAGTTATATTTCAATTTGTCCGACACCGTCGGACATGTCGGACTTTTGACTGAATTTTTTAGATGCAAAATCTTTGCAAGTGATAGCCTCGGACTCAGGATAAATTTAAAACAAACATAGAGTCCCTGTCAAACGATTCATGGCTATATACATAGTTTTATCTCCTATTGAATCATAAGTGTCTTATCCGAAATACTTTGAAAAATTCTTAAATCAAACTCGGGAAGAATCGCCAGCAAGTGATCAAAAATATCGGCTTGAATGGATTCATAATTGGCCCAGGCTTGATCATTGGAAAAAACGTAAATCTCTATGGGCAGGCCCGTTTGGGTAGGTTGCAAATGCCTAACTAGCAAAGTCATCCCTTGATGAATCTTGGGATGGTTTTTTAAATAGGCCTCGATATAAGCGCGAAAGGTCCCCAAATTAGTCAAGTGTCGACCATTCACCAAAAGGCTTTTATCGACTTTTTTATCAGCATTATATTGCTGCACTTCCTGACGCTTGGCTTGAACATAATCCGAGATATAATGAATTTTTTCAAAGCGAGCTAACATCTCCTCATCACAAAATTTTATGCTGTTCATGTCGATCTCGAGGTGACGCTTAATGCGCCGTCCGCCCGACTCGCTCATACCACGCCAATTTTTAACTGGATCGGAAAGCACCGCATAGGTCGGAATCGTAGTAATCGTTTTATCCCAATTTTGCACTTTAATGGTATTGAGAGAAATATCAATCACGTCTCCATCCGCGCCATACTTAGGCATTTCAATCCAGTCACCGATGCGAATCATATCATAAGAAGCCAGCTGAATACTGGCAACTAAACCTAAAATCGAATCTTTAAAAACCAGTAACAACACGGCTGTCAGTGCTCCAATACCGGTCAACAAGGCCCAGGGAGAGCGGTTAATCAATGTGGAGATAATAAAAATAGCGATCAAACAAAAAACAATGATTTTGACAACCTGCAGATAGCTTTTTATCGGCTTATGCAAAGCAATATCTAGGCCGCTATAATAGGTTTCTATGGTATTGAGTACAGAATCAATAATCAAAGCAATGAGAAAAATTAAAAGAACCAAGGCAAGTTTTTGAATAAAAGCAGTATATAAGAGGAAGATTTTATCTTCAAAGGAAGGGACAAAGTTTGTACTCAGAAAAAAAAGGGTAATGGGAACTAAATGCGCCAAACGATGCAGCAGTTTTTTTTCGATAGCGATATCATCAATTTGGGTTTTTGTCTTGGTGGCTGCTTTTTTGACTATTTTGATGAGTAGCTTACGAGTGATTCGACCCGCCAACCACGCCACTGCAAGTGTAAGAATAAAAGTGCCAGCAAGTAAAATAATATTAGCGCTGTGCTTAAGTAAAGAATCATAGTCTTGGGGTATAGCCAAACTCTGCCATATTGAATCAAATATTTTATCCATAGAGTCTCTTCTAACGAAGCTAGAAAAGAGTTTCAAGAAGATATCAGAATTTCAAACTATATTTGATAAAATACGATAACGGGTAATATCAAACCGCCTTTACTTTAATCCAAAACTTCACTCAAAGTTTTTTGCAAAGCTTCCATATCCGCACTGCCAAAGTGGGTCACTTTTTTACCGTCTTCTTCGATTAAATATTTGGTAAAATTCCAGGCGGGTTTTTGTCCAGTCACTTGAATTAGCTTTTGAAAAAGTTCATTATCTCCACCTTGCTTGACGCTGGACTTGGCAAAGAGCGGAAAAGTCACTCCGTAATTGATTTCGCAAAACTCTTGGACCTCTTCGTTACTACCGGGTTCTTGACCACCAAAATCATTGGAAGGAAAACCCAAAATCACCAAGCCTTTTTCTTTGTACTTTTGATAAATGGCCTCGAGGTCTTTATATTGAGGAGTAAAACCACACTTGCTCGCGGTATTGACAGCCAGCACAGTCTTGCCTTGATACTGGTCTAAATGAGTTTCTTGACCGCTAATGTTTTTTACTTTTCCAGTTAATAAATGATCTTTGCTTACTATTGATGCATTCATTATTCCCTCCTAAATTATTTTTTTTACTTTTATTCATTTATTCATAAATATGCCAATGAGCAAAGCAAAGAATCTGTTTTGTTAAAAAAAGTAGGGGCAAATCACTATTTGCCCTTTTGATTTTCAGGGCGAAAATTGTTTCGCCCCTACATGCTGCGTTCGTGATGACAAATAGGGTGGATAAAGAGTGTGGATAGACTATATTTAAAAGTTATAAAGAGATCATTATCAAGAATTAAAAAAAAATTTGGAGAAGGATTTGTTTACCCAGCTTTTTCCCAAACTTTTAGAAATTTATTTCCGGTGAAAACGTCCTCTTTAGAACTCAAACCTTTATCAATTTTTTCATCAAAAGTAATCGGTTCAAAATCGGCATCTTCAATCACGCTAAGCATATCATCCCGGTTAGATTGCTCACCGGTATCTTGAGACATCAGAAGATAATCAAATCCCGCGTTGCGGATTGCTGTGATAAAATCACCTTCTGGATCTCTCAGCCCTTCTAAAAGCTTTTCGTAATTAACCTTCCATCTTGAGCGGGGTTGGATCCCCATGACCAAGACTTCTTCTCCGTCCAAATTCTGTTTATAAAGATAAATCATTCCGACTAAACGGCCTTGTGAAACCATTCGATAAACTTGAAAGTTGGGATGGTAAATGGCCTCCCCCCTGTCCTTAGTGCAATCTTCGCCAACATAACCAAAAAATTTATCAGCGGGTGCCTTACTGGGCACAAAAGTGACTTTTTCTTTTTGTTTACTTTGCTCAGCCTTTTTTGCTTCGTAACGCTCATAAGCTTTGATTGTGTTACGCATTCTTTTGTTAAGAGAGGGCAGTTGATTAAGGTTGATGTTTTGTCTAGCTGCGTAAGTTTGAACTTCTTCATAAAATAACTTCATGCGTTGGGCATAGGCTTGGAGATTATCTGAGTTAATTTTTTTATTTGAGATGCCTTTTAAAGAGATTCTTGTATTTTTTCTTTTGTTTCTGTGTAGGGCCATAAAGGCTTGAAACAATAATAAATCACCACAAAGCTCGACCATTTTCGGTGATTTTTTTCCATTCTGAATAGCCGTATAAACGGCCTCTAATAATTGAGGAACCTCTTTGTTAAATGCACTATCAGAAAGTTTAGCAATGTCTTTATTTTTAAAAATACGTGTGAGCTCCTCGCGGAGCGGACGAAGATTGCTTCTATTTAAGAAAATAAAGTCAGCTAAAGCAGCTTTCGCGCTTTCTGTCTTTGTCCATGCCAAAACCCGCTGGGCCTCTTTCGTAAAAACACCTTTATTCAATAAATGATGGGTTGAAGCTACAGCCGGGATATCTAAATGAAAGGTTGCATTAAGAAAAGGATGAGGAATTTCTTTATCTGGATATTCTTTAAGAAAAGTGGGGTAGTCTAACTCCTCTGCGTTATCTAAACTAGCAAAGGCGTATTGCTGGGTGTTAAAGCGACTATCTTTAAGCTCTTGGCCCGACCTAAGCCTTTGTAAATTTTGCTCCATACCGACAATCCAAGTCCCCTGGTCATGTGACGCTAAATAATCTCGCCAAAAGTCTTGTTGCAAGGGCATGCCCGAGAAAAGATAGCTTCCTAAAGGCCCTAGTCCAGCTTGTGCATAAACTTTGGAACTCAGACTAAAAGCTTGAGCAGGCAAGAGCCCCAGGGGAAGATTGTTGAGTCGGTCTCCTATTCCATAAACCTCCCTTAAGACGGCTGGGATTTCATCGGGGATGGTTTGTCCCAGAAACTTGAAAAATAAAACATAATGGTCATATTGGCTTTTTGACAGTTCTGGTTTATCTGCAATGAGTTCAAGTTGGCTTTTAGCATAAGCTCGGACTTGATCTAAGTGAAGTTGGATAAAACTTTCTGCTTCGTCAACAAGCTTAACCCATCGTGGAAAAGTACTAACAACATCAATGCCAAGACTTTGTTGATGTTCAAAATCTAAAAGTCTAGTTTGAGTGTAGAGTGCAAAACAAAACTGTAAACTCACATCGGAATCTTCATTTTTGAGTAATGCACTTAGGATTAAAGGCAAACTCTCAACATCAGTATACTGTCCATACGCCGTCCCAGAACTCTTAATATAAGCAAATATTGGATCCAAGATAGCTTGGACACTTTTTGCGGGAAGATGGGTGAGAAGTTCAAGATATTCACTGATGACTTCTTCTCCTTCATTATCATCGAGGCTTAATTCTCCTGTTAGAATAAAGGGAAAAAGATTTTCACAAAAGCTGGCTAAGTGTTCTTGAGGCCAAGCGGAAACATCCTTGATAACTTCTGAAGTAAAGAAATGAGGGTTAGCTTGATCGCTTTGACAATGCAATTCATTGATCAAACCAACCACTTTAGCTATCCGATATTGAGAACCTTTAGCTATATTTTTAGAAAGTACTTTTAAAATGAGTGTCATTTCCAAGGTATTTTCTTCTTGACCCAAGTCTTGGGACTTGAGATCTACGGCTCGCTTGAGTAGAAAGTCGACTTGATCCTGACTTAGTGTCAAACCCGAGTCTTTGATTAAAAGATAAAGGTTGCTTAAGAAATATTTTTTTCCTAAATTTTTTTGATAATCTACTAATAGAGTCTCTTTTAGTTGGGCCTTATCTGAAGGGTTTATATAAGGAAGCATCAGTAAGAGGGCCTTTAGAGGTGGGTTTCGGTCAAAGGTGTTGGGTCTATCAATATGCACCTCTTTCCTGGATAAAATATGCGTCCCCAAAAAGGTGAGGTCTTCATACCCAGCAAGTTCACTCATCTTAGTTGCAAGCCGTAAAAGCCAATTCGAATTTCCATCATGACAGTGGGGCACCAACTGTCTATCAAGAAAAGTATTTCTAATACTGGCACCGTCGACAAAATCTAACTCATCTCGATGCTGTACATCCAAGATAGCTCTGGCCAGCCTCGTGATTTCATCGTCTTCTTTGTCATCATCACGATCTGGCTGGGCCTCTGGTTCGCCGAGCGCCTGTCCAGGCCGGTCGGACGGCTCGCCGGCGCCGCGCAGCGGGTGGGCGCGGGCGACCTCGACGCGCAGGTCATCGAAGAGCCGGGCGAGTGCCATGCCTTTCGAGATATCACCTCCAGGACCGGGTTTGCCCCCTTGAGTTTGGGCACCTGGACGTACGAGACTTCTTTGACCTGTAGGAACCAGAGCGTTTGGTTTTGAATCTTTAGATGCATTCAAACCCTTGGGCTTTGACCCTGAAGCTTGAGCATTAGCAGAAGCTGGTTCAGAAGATTTCTTAAGAGAAGTTCGGCCCATAGCAGCCAACATAAAGATCGTTGATGCATAGGCTGTGAATCGCTTGAGATCCCAACTGGACTCTTCTTTTCCAGCAGCTTTGGCTTGAGCGGCTTCATAAGCGGGGTAGGTGCTTACTGCGATTGCAGCGAGTTTAATTTTGCTTAATTTTCCTAAAAAAGGGGCAACTCTTGCTAATACCACAGCTTCAAAAACCTCTTCTCCAGCATTGCCTGCGGCTTTTAAGAGTCGATCGGTATTTAAAGTTTCGTCTCTTAGTTTAGATAATCTTTCCCGAGCGGACTCATCGCCTTTTAATAGAGCCTTGAGCTCTTCATCTTGCTCGGCCACCTTCATGTAAGGTGAGGCTCCCACGCGAATCGCGGTCTCTAATAAAATCAAACGAGGGTCGCCCATGAAGCCACGTTTTTTAGCCACTTCTTCTTGAGTTTGATTGATTTTACCCGTTATCCCCTCAGCTAAAGGCCCTTCGTTAATCAAGGTATAGGCAATAAACTCTAAGGCTTGAGCTTGGTTTTGACTGTCGGAAGTTTTGATGAGCTTATACCACTCTTGGACTTCTTGATACTCTTGGGTAGCCTCGATTTGTGCTTGAGCTTTTTTGGGGTCTTGAACCCCTTCGATTACAAAAGCTGCTCCATTAACCAGAGTGCTGACAGCCGAAGCCTCATAGTCTTTTTGAAATTGAGCGCGAATCTTTGCATTGCCTTCTTCTGGTGTAGAACTCGTC
>JAUHYS010000297.1 GCA_030426445.1 bacterium | reverse complement strand
ACAAGTTGTCCTGGTCGAATCTTGGCACGGTCTACCAACATTTGCCATGCGGTTAAAAAAACGAGGGGGACGCAAGCCGCTTCGGAAAAATTTAAATTTTCTGGATAGGGTAAAATATTTTGTCGAGGGACGTCGATATATTCGGCATAGCCTCCACAAACATGCTCTCCCAAGATTTGATATTTGGGACAGAGGTTATCTTGCCCTTTGGAACAGGCTTCGCAATGTCCACAACTGAGAGCTGGATGGACTAAAACCTTTTGGCCTATGGCTAAATCTGTGATCAGTGATCCAAGTTCCATGATTTCACCTGCAATGTCACTGCCTAAAATATGCGGGTAACTATGACGGATATGAGGTAAGCCCTTGCGAATCCAAAGGTCCAAGTGGTTCATCGCAACGGCACGAATACGTACGCGGATGAGATCTTCACGCAGGGCCTTATCAGGAAGTTCTTCATATTTTAAAACTTCAACTCCTCCGTGTTCATGTAATGTCACTGCTTTCATAATAGATACTTTCTTTATTATCGTCGATAAGGATTGATATCACCCGGCAGATCATTGGGCGTGGGGTTTTTCTTTTCGAGTTCTCGAATGGTTTTGACTTTTTGTGGGCTCATGTCAGTATGTTGCCCCATGGTATGAGCAAGTTGATTGGTCATTCTTGCAGTAATGTTATCGCGAATGCTACCTTGGCCATGTGCATCTGTATCCAAAAATTTTTGAATTTTTTCATTTGATGCTGAGCTTGCCATTAAAGCATCCAGCAATTCTCTAAAAGAAAACTGCGCCCCCAAACTTTGGATGATTTCCAGCATTTCTTTACATTGCGCACAGGTTTTTTTAAGAAATCCCGCTTTTTCTTGGCAATAAATACATTGGCTCATAAATAGTTTTACTCCGTTGTTTTTGCAGTTACCATACTTGAGTCGTCTTTGACTTTAGTTTCAAATTAAATTTCTTCTCTTGCTTTGTCCAGTGCTTAAGATAAAAAGTAAGTATGAAAGAAAAATTGATGATTTTTGATCTAGATGGCACTTTGATTGACTCGCGTTTGGATATTGCCAACGCACTCAATCAGGCTTTGAATACGGAAGGCTTTTCTCAATTACCTATTGAGCAGATTGTTAGCTTTGTAGGCAGAGGAGCAGGGACGTTAGTCAGGGAAGCCATGGGTCCACATAGCGCAGAAGATTTTCAGCGCGTCTTTTTGAAATTTTTAGAAGTGTATCAACAAAATATTCTAGTTGAAACAAAACTTTATGAGGGTGCGTTGCAATTTATTGAAAAAAGTTCCCATTGGCAAAGAGCCATTGTGACTAATAAACCCTTGAAACATACCCAGGAAATTTTATCTAGACTCCATCTTAATCAATATTTTCGTTGGGTAATTGGTGCAGACTCTTTACCTGTGTATAAGCCCGATCCAGGGGTGATGGTGCCTATTCAACAAGAGTTGGGTGAGTGGGAGACAGGTGTAATGATTGGAGATTCCATTATCGATATTCAATTAGCGAAGCGAGTGGGTCTTGTCTCAGTAGCTTTAACACACGGTTTTGGAACTCAGGAGGAATTAGCTTTAGCTGAGCCTGACTTTATAGTAAGTGATTTTAAAGAACTAAGCAGTTTACCTATATTTAATTAAAAGTTATGTTAACTTAGCTAAATAAATAATGATCTGGGGGTTTGGGTGAAAAGCGTTGTTATGATGCGTTTTGTTTTAAGCTTATTCATTTTATTCTTATTCAGTTTTTTTCAGTCAGCCTTGGCGCGAACAAATGACATTCCTCATTGGGTGAAAGACTTACCTATTCTTAAAGAACAAAGCTACTATATAGTCGTTAAAGGGTTTTATCCAACTCAGGCTCAAGCCCAATCTACTGAGAAACTCATTAAACATCTCATGGGTTCGACTCCCGCAGACAAATGGGATAGCACTGATAAATATCAGGGGTTACCTAAAGGAAAATTCTTGGTGGGTATGTTGTTTGATAGTGAGGTTCGAGCAAAATGGTGGATGACTTTTTCCTATCGCAATCGAAAGATTTCTAAAGGTCAAATCTTTAAAGTGAAGATTATAGAGCCCAGTCAATTGCCCTATATGCCGGACCCTGTGCGAGTGGGGAGGAAAAGCTTGTTGACAAAAGAAGAGGCCTTGTCTCGAGTGCAATCCTTACCCGATGTGAAAGCGTTAGCGGTCAGGAAAAAGCTGCTTTATAAAGTGACGGATTATCCTCGTAATGGGGATTTGCGCTATGAGATAGAAATCTTAGAAAAGCGTAAGGATCAAGAGCATCCCATTATGATTGACTTTATTATGGTCAGCGCTCTTAACGGTCAGATTACCGAAAGATTGTCAGCTTCTTTTGGAAAAAGTATCTCGTCTATTCCCTAAAGTCCTCAATTTCATATTTTATTTCACGAAATAATGGAGACTTTTGTCCCATTTCATGATGCGATTTAAAAAAAACTATTTTTTTAATCAATCATTTCATAAGGTTAATTGTTTAATCTTTTTGTTCGTTTTGGCAAGACTTTTGCTTTTTAATCTATTGTGGTCAAAATGAACAGGAGAGAGAGATGGGACA
>JAUHYS010000296.1 GCA_030426445.1 bacterium | reverse complement strand
TATAAAAGGCAGAAACAAACTTATTCTCTTTACTTAACTAAAGAAGAAACTAGTTTAGTCAATCGGGAGATATTCCGAGCACCTTTGTTCGCATGAAAAATCCCTTTGCTGACTGCCTTATTGATTTTTATAACAGCACTTTTTAATGCAGTTTGCGCTGTTTCGAGATTTTTGTTCGCAACGGCTTCTCGAACTAATTTAATAAAAGTACGTGTTTCCGAACGAATGAGACGATTACGAACGGCTCTTTTTTCGTTTTGACGCTGTCTTTTAATTTGAGAAGCGTGTCGACCCGAAGGTAGTTTTGGTTTTTTTGCTGCTGTGGCCATAAATTTTTCCTAATTGATTGTTTTCTATCTTTAAATTTAGAGTATAAAGCCGGGGTTTCTAACATTAATCAGTTTATCTGTCAAATAGTTAGAAAGCCTATAGAATTGTTCTCTTTTTTGTTTTACTCACCGATCACTGTATACTTTTTTGTTTTTTCATTAAAAGAGGAGACATTTCCGGTAGCAATATCAAACGATCATTCGTGGAGGTCTAGTTGACCAGATTGAATTTTTTCCTGAATCAGAGGGTAGGTCTTTTCATTTTTAATTTTTAGTCAACTAGCAATTGTGTTAGGTGAAGGGGGGCATTATCATGAAAAAATCTTCGGATAATTTAGTTGCACCGATTGCTCCCATCAGCAAGCCCAAAAGTCTTGTGGCCAGTACCAGTACTGTGGGTTTTTTCACATTAATCAGTCGTTTTTTTGGTTTGGCAAGGGATTCCATTATTGCACTGACTTTAGGAACCCATATGGGTGCGGATGCTTTCGCAGTGGCTTTTCGGATCCCTAATGTTTTTCGACGCATGTTCGCGGAAGGTAATTTAACTCTGTCTTTTGTTCCGGTCTTTACCGAATCTTTAAAAAGCTCACACCGTCAGGCGCATAAACTGGTCAATACCACCTTTACCTTTCTTAGCTTGATTTTATCTGTTTTGACTTTTTTTGGAGTCATTGCCGCCACTTGGTGGGTTTGGATGGCTGCACCTGGCTTTGCAGATGATCCAGAAAAATTCGCCTTAACCCGTTTGCTTACTCAGATTACCTTTCCCTATATTCTCTTGATTTCTTTGGGAGCCCTAGCTATGGGCATCTTAAACACTAAAAGGCATTTTGCTTCTTCGGCAGCTTCTCCCATTTTTTTAAATATTGGCATTATTTTAGGTGCGTTCTTTTTTGCTAAGTATTTTTCAGAGCCTTCTATTGGAGTGGCCTGGGGAGTCCTTTTAGGGGGTGTTTTGCAATTAGCGATTCAGATTCCCTATGTCATCAAGTATGGTTTTTTTCCTCGCCTTGATTTTCATTTTAGAGACCCTGAGGCTAAAAAAGTATTTAAACTCATGTTGCCCGCTATGTATGGATCAGCGGCCTACCAAGTTAATTTATTGTCTATTTATTTTTTAGCCTCCTTTTTAGCAGAGGGGGCAGTCAGTAGTCTTAATTATGCAGGCCGCGTGATTGAATTTCCATTAGGGATATTTGCCATTTCAATTGCTACAGTATTGTTGCCCGCATTTTCTGAGCATGCCAGTCAAAAAAATAATGAGAAAATGACGCGCTCTTTGATGCAAGCACTCAATGCGGTTTGGTGGCTAAATGTTCCTGCCATGGTTGCAATGATCGTACTCGCCAAGCCAATTACTGCCTTACTATTTTTTAGAGGAAAATTTGATTTAGCTTCTTTGGACCTGACCCAAGAGGCTTTGATTTATTATGCGCTGGGTTTACCTTTTGTTTCTGCCACGCGCATCTTAACCAATGCCTTTTATGCCATGCAAGAATCCAAAAAACCCGTAGTGGCTACTAATATTTCCGTTGTGGTGAATATTCTAGCCGGTGTTGCCCTGATGTTTTGGTTAGGACACCGTGGTTTAGCTCTTGCAGTTTCTATCGGGGCCGCTGTCAATTTTTTCTATCTGATTAAGTATTACCGTGAAAAAATGGGTTCATTGGGTTTAGGAAAAGCCTTAAATGAGTTGTCCAAGGTTTTGGTTTCTGCGGTGTTGATGGGAATCGTTTTATGTTTAGTTCAATATTATTGGGACTGGAGTCTAGTGCCTTTTTGGAGACGTCTTTTCTATGTATTAAGTCTAGTTGTGATAGGTTTAGTGAGCTATACTTTTTTAACTTTTACACTAAACGCTGAGTTTTCTTCTAAGATAAAAGAACTTTTTTTAAGAAAGTTTAAACTTAGGAATTGATTTTACTCATTGTCCAAATAAAAGCCCCTATCAATCCAAAAATGCCCAATACAAAATAGATAAGAGAGTAACAAAACTTCACTCGGGTATGGGCAAGTTTATCGCCGAGCCTTTGAGGAAGCTTACTGAATAAAATACTTAAAAAACCCGTAAGAAAAAGGGGAAAGCTGTCTAAAATGCGCAGCATGTTGCGATTTGTACTGCCAATAAAGCCGCAACGCTTTTTACCTTCTCTTATGACTTTAAGGTGAAAAATCATTTTACCCAAAGTTCGGCTGAAAATGGATTCCATTAGCCAAAAATAGACGAAAAGTAAAACCAGAGCTCCCATGAGACTCACCCAGGCTGGAATATCATTGAT
>JAUHYS010000295.1 GCA_030426445.1 bacterium | reverse complement strand
GTTTACGATCTTTTCCTCATTCATTCTATCCCCCTCTTCTAAAACCCCGCTTCCTACTAAAAAAGTATCCTAAAAAGACAAGTTGCAAAAAAGACACCAGTTAAAGTTAAAAAATAAAAAAAATAACTCTAATAAATCTAACAAGTTATTGAAGGAGATAAAATAGACGTGTTTCTCTTATGTCAAAAATAAAGAAAGTATTGAAAGAAAGCATTCAAAAAATTGACACAGTAAAATGCAGGCAGCTCTATTAAAAGGTCATGGTTTCTTCAATCGCAGAAACAACTTTTTCCACGCTGGGCAAGTATGCGTTTTCTAGTTGATAGTAAGGCATGATCGCATCATAGCCGGTGACTCGTTTAATCGGTGCTTGCAAATAGAGGAAAGCTTTTTCCATTAAAGATGCGATGATTTCTGACCCCATGCCTAAAGTTTTGGGCGCTTCGTGGACAAGCACTGCACGACCGTTTTTTTTAACAGATTCCACTACACAGTTTTCATCCCAAGGAGACAAAGTCTGTAAGTCAATTAACTCGATAGAATATTGAGGAAGATTGGCTATCGCTTGCTCACAGACAGGAATCATAGCTCCATAAGCAATGAGAGTGAGTTGATTGCCCTCTTGGAGAACTTTAGCTTGGCCCAAAGTTTGATCACTTTGATTTAACTCCGATTTGACACTGCGGTATAAACGTTTGGGTTCCATAAAGATAACCGGATTGGGGTCTTTAATGGACTCAAGCAGTAAATGGTAGGCATTGGATGGGGTCGAAGGAATCACTACCTTGAGTCCAGGGGTATGCACAAAATAAGTTTCGCGACTTTCGGAATGGTGTTCAAAGGCCCGCACACCACCCCCATAGGGCATGCGAATCACCATCGACATCGGGTATAAACCGCGAGTACGGTTATGATAACGCGCAACATGTTGTTCGATTTGATAAAAAGCCTGATAAGAAAATCCCGAGAACTGCATTTCAACAATGGGTTTAAGCCCATTAATGGCCATCCCAACTGCACAACCTACAATACCTGCTTCGGCTAGAGGTGTATCGAGGACACGCTCTTTGCCAAATTTTTCTTGCAAGCCTTCGGTTGCACGAAACACCCCTCCACATTTTCCGACATCCTGTCCCAAAATCAAAATGTCATCATCCTTGGACATGGCATCGTGCAGGGCTTGACTGACTGCATGAACGAGCGTCAATTTTTCACTCATTTGTTGGCACTCCCTTACACTGTAATTGTAACTTTATTAAGGTGAGGAAAGCAAATCATGCTTAAATTAAAGTAAAGAACACTATTCATTTTTTTTAAGTTGGAAATAAAGATGAGAGAGCTGATGTGCGGCATGGAAGGGCGTGATTTGACCCGCAAGCACTTGAGGTTTAAGTTTTTTGATTTGTTTTTGAATCGCAACTTCTGCCAAAAAATCTTCTTGCAGTGCAGTCATCACAGATTCTTCAAACCATTGTTCGGCCTGCTGTTGGCGGCGTTTTTTAAAAAAATCCCCAGCTTGAGTTTTTTGAAAAAAACCTTGGATCATCAACCACACTTGATCCAGGCCCGTCTTTTCTAAAGCCGAGCAAGTCAACACGGGTGTTTGCCAACCACTTTCACTGGCTGCAAAAAGATGGAGGGCACTATTGAACTGCGCTTGCGCTTGTTTAGCGGGTGCTTTGTTTTTACCATCGGCTTTGGTAATCACCACCGCATCGGCCATTTCCATAATTCCGCGTTTCATGCCCTGTAATTCATCACCGGCGCCTGCCAACATCAAGAGAAGAAAAAAGTCCACCATCGAATGCACTAAAGTTTCTGATTGCCCCACACCAACCGTTTCTACAAAAATGACATCAAACCCTGCGGCTTCGCAGAGTAGAATGCTTTCACGAGTCTTACTAGCGACACCTCCCAAAGATCCCGCCGAAGGGGAAGGACGAATATAAGCACTGGGGTGATGCGCTAATTCCGTCATGCGAGTTTTGTCACCAAGAATACTTCCTTTAGAACGCGAACTACTCGGGTCAATCGCCAGCACGGCCAAGCGCTTTCCTTGCTCCACTAAAAGTTGACCAAAAGCTTCGATAAAAGTACTTTTACCCACTCCTGGCACACCGGTAATCCCGATACGCAGTGAGTTTCCGCTATGCGCTAAACACTGTTCTAAAATTTGCAAGCTTTCCTCACGGTGATCTTCTCGCGTACTCTCAACTAAAGTAATGGCTCGACTGAGGGCAAAGCGATCGCCTTGAAGTAAGGGAGGGACTAGTGGATGGTGAGCTTTTTGATTCATAGCATTTTTACTTCATCAACTTCTGCAAAATATCCTGGGCAGCTTTGGCAATGACCGTCCCTGGTCCAAAGATCGCAACAGCGCCTGCTTGATAAAGCGCATCATAATCCTGGCGAGGAATGACGCCTCCTACTACTACCAAGATATCCTCTCGGCTGGGGCGGATCATTGCATTCTCATCAGCCGCATTAAGCCCCACACGGACTTCCGCAGTCATCTTGAGTCTGGCCCATCCAAGATGTGTGTAATTGGTTGGGGCAAACAATTTGGCGCGGCGATCATGCACGGCGGCGGCGGGGCGAACTTTCAGAAATATTTGGCACCGGC
>JAUHYS010000294.1 GCA_030426445.1 bacterium | reverse complement strand
AGCTTTATTATATACTGATTAGAAAAAAGCGATGACCTAAAATCGCAAAAGATTGACATTAGTTTGCATTAAGACAAAAATTATTTTTCAATATGGAGACTTCACTTTTACAAAAACCCATTATTTCCATTAGTTATGTTAAGTTATTGGTGGAGACCTTAAGCCAGTTAAAAGCCGATTATAAGAAGGTATTTCTAAAAGCTTCATTTGATGAAAAAAGACTTGATAATCCAGACGAATATATTTCGACTCAGGAACATGTTGAGTTAATTCAAGCTGCAATAGAAGTGTCGCAAAATTCTGCATTAGGTATTCACCTGGGTAAAAATACTCAGGTGGGGACTTTTCAACTTTTGGGCTATTTATGCCTCAATAGCAAAACCCTGCGTGAGGCTTTTGATAGCTTTCGAAAATTTGCCTCATTGCTTAGTAATATGAAGCAGCATTTTCAAGTTGAGGGTGATGAGTTTACTTATTTTTATGACTTTCCTCGTGTTAATGCAGCCTACGATCGAGTGCGTTGTGACTTTGCTATGGCTGGAACGCTCAAGCTTTGTCATCTCATGATTGGAAGCAAGGATGTCAAGCCACTGCAAGTTAATTTTACTCATCCACAACCCAATTATTTAGAGGAATACCAAAATTTTTTTTGTTGTCCGGTTTACTTTGGTCAACCACATACGAATTTTGTCATCTCTAATCAAGTGATGGAAATACCACTGATTCAGTCAAGCTCGAGTATTTATGACCTACTCGAGGCCCAAGCCAAAAATTTAATAAATAAAAGAAATCAAGCAAGATCTATTGAAGAAAAAGTTTATGAGATACTTTGCGAAACTTTTTTTAAAACAGAATTAAATTTTGATAAACTAGCCAAGCAGCTTAAATTATCAACGCATCAATTAAGGCGAGCTCTCAAAGAGAAATCAAGCAGCTATCGTATTATCTATGATCAAGTTCGTCAGGACTTTGCAGATCAATTACTTTTAGACCCTCAATTAAGTATCCAAGAAATATCTTACTTACTAAAATTTTCTGAACCCAGCGCTTTTTACCGTGCCTTTAAACAATGGAAAGGCATGACGCCTCTGCAATATCGCTTGAAACAGAAAGGGTGAAAAAACTCAATGATTACTCTAATAGTTTTTCCTCTCTTTTTTGGCGACGCAATTGCGAATCAATATGATCTACAGCATCTACAGCCATGTCCCAAGCGGTATAGACTTGTTTCTTTTTCCCGGAGACTAGATCTCCCGCAGCATACAGACCGGAGACAGAAGTCTCAAAGTGTTTATCTGTAATCAAGTGGTCTCGACTATCCAGCTCCACACCCAAAGGCTTTACCAAGTCATTATAGACCACGGAACCAAGTGAAATAAAAGCTTTGGGAGTCATAATTTTTTCTCCAGAACTTAACTCAAAGCCTTCCATGGCAGCTTTTGGGTTACCTAAGATTGTTTGGATAGATTCTTCAAATATTTTTATCTGATAAAGTTCGATTAGTTTTTTTGTTTTGTCTGTTGCCTCACAGCTTTGTCCATTAGTTAAAAGATAAACTTCGGGAAGATCATAGCGCTCTTTTAAAAGAATAGCGACACTTGCAGCTCCATCGCTATGCCCAATGACACTGACTGCTTGATCCATTACCTTATGGCCATCACAACGAATGCAATATAAAATATCACCGCGATTGGCATAAGGGAAAACTGGATCCATCTTGCCATTGATTAGAGGTTGGATGTCCATAGTTCCCGTACAAAGAACAATATATTGAGCGTGATAAGTTTCATCCTTGCTTGATAGAATGAAGTGATCATCCACTTTTTCGATTTTTGTGACGGCTTGCTTCATTGTATGCAGTAAAGTCGCTAATTCGGGTTTGTTTTCTATAAATTTGATGACTTCTTTAGTGGTTCCATTAATGGGGCGCTTTTTATCAAACATGCCCGGAATATTATCCACGGACTCAACCCAAGTAGCACGACTGCGTCGGCTAGTTTGGCCGTCTCCTAAAAACCACAGAGTTTCTCTATTGTTTAAAACAGAGCGCAGTGCAGCCATTTGTCCTGCTGCTCCGGCTCCTATAATTGCTATTGGGTAGGTTTTCATTTTTTACCTCATATATGATTTTTTAATTATACTCGTTTCATGCTTTCTAAGTAGTCAGCAAGTGCTTCCGAACCTCCTATTTTTTTTCCATCAATAAAGACTTGAGGAGTCGTCACTGCGCCAGAAATTGCAAATAAACTACGCTGAGTAATTTCTCGGCCTAATTCAATCTCTTCGAAATCAATGTCTTGCTCTTTCAACATTGCTTTAGCTTTGATGCAATATGGGCAGCCTCTTTTGCTGATCATAGAAACTCGTAATGGTTTTTTTGCATTTGGAAACAAATAATTGAGCATAGTATCTGCGTCCGAAACCTCAAAAGGGTCGCCGGGCTTATCCGGTTCGATGAACATTTTTTTAATGACGCTATCTTGTAAATCCGATAAAAAAGAAGAAAAACCACTGGATGCTGTTGAAAAGGAAGCTTCGGAAGAATGGATCCTATTGTTCGATGGTGAAAGTACCCAAGGTTGGCGAGCCTATAATGGAGATGAACTTCCCCCTGGATGGATTGCCAAGGATGGCGC
>JAUHYS010000293.1 GCA_030426445.1 bacterium | reverse complement strand
AAGGGAAAAATAAATAAGGGTTTAAACGCCCCCTGGCCCCCTCTTCATCTCAAGAGGGGGAACAAGTTAAAAAAAATCCGGTAAATAGTCCCTCCTCTTGAGATGAAGAGGAGGACAGGAGGAGTTCTGAAAAAAAAGTTTATATCATATATCATAAAAGTTATTTTAAAAAACCCGCACACGGCGTTAATTAGCTGTAACTATCTTAAAAATAAGGATTTTTGTCATCAGTTTCATTAATTTGTGTAGACTGCTAACCTCAATTTCAATTTAAAAACATTAAAAAATAGATGGTTATCATGTTCTGTTAAATTTAAATAATATAAATATATCCATAACTTGCTATTTTTAAAAAATATTTTAAATTTGGTCTCTTATTTGCATTTTCTATTTACTGGTAAACGAGCTGGATAAGCTTGACTGGCACTCCACGGGAGGGGTCAAAAGGAACCGGGTATGGAAAAATCAAATAAGTTACTTAACTCTTTAACTAGGGCATGGGATAGCCTTGCTCAGTATGTTAATGAATCAATAAGTGAAGTCACTACCCCAGAGGAATTGCCTGTAGACAATACCACACAAAGGCCCACCGATCACTGTGACCTAAAAATCACAAGCAGCGATTTAGTGTCCGTGGATAAAGCCAATGCCTTTAAAAACCAGGTCGCGGATTTTGTTGAGCGTAATCAAAAAAAGGACCCCAGTCTAACCAAAGGGATCTGTGAATTTACTCTCCTGGAGTATCGTGAGTTTGATGCAGTCAAGATTGCCGAATATGAAAAAAGAGGTGCACAGTATGATTGTAAGGCGATAGCTGATTACCGCTCTAACAATGATACAATCCGGGTACAAGATCCACATAATAAAGAGTGGGTACTCAATCATGAAGCTGCACACCATTGGGACTTAGGATCTGACAAACATCAAAATCAAGGTCTTCAAAAAACGATTGATCAATATAAAGACGTCAGTTGGGTTGAGTTTTGTGATGAAGAGTTAGGTGATAGCCTTCACCCTCTTGAAGAAAGAGAGCTTATCTATACCCAAGACTTCGCTCGTAAATATGGGGCAACTGATCATTTGGAAGATTGGGCTACCGGAGTGGAAACGGTTCTTCAGGACCCGATTCGACAATGTGAGCATATCGATCAAGTCGAGAGCAGTCTTTGGACGCATAAAGCGGATATTATTTGCGAAAACGATCAAATCGTTTCCTCAAAGAAGAGTCGTTTTTCTGAAGGAGAAGATTATTTTTATTTAACTCAAAATCGTGTTGAGAAAATTCTTAAGAGAGAAGGTAAAAAAAGCCATCGCATAGTTACCGAAAACTTTAAAGGCACATATGTGAGCTATCGAAATGGTAAGGAGGGTGGGTTTAGTGATATCACACATTCAATCCTGCCCAAGGGCTTTGATCCTATTAATACCGAGATGATAGATTCAAACCTAAACTTATTAGTTGCTGGTTATGATCAAGAAGATAATTTTGTTGTTTATAGAATGAGGAAAGGCTTTAGCTCAAAGGGAGAAAGCATCTACTTCGTGACAGGTAAAGATCTTATGGGTGTCCCTAAAGGCTGGCCAAGAAGAAAATTTTCTGGAGGTAGTCCCTGCAAAGATGGCTTTGTTTATGCCTTTCACAGTAAAGATTATAAGCAAACAGGTTTAGTTTATTATGACTTAAAAACAAACCGATTGCATTTGCTCAAAAACCAAAAAGACTTTTTAGAAAAACATTTTTCAGAAATTAAAAAAATCTACGACAAAGACGGCAAACTTTATGCTTTGGGTAAAAATCACCAGGGTAAAAATATTGTCATGAACCTTAAAATTGATCTTTAATGTTTGAGTTCTTGCCATTGCTCTGGTGTATAGGTCTGCAAAGCCAAGGCATGGACCTGTTCTCCAAAGAGAGCTTTTAAAGCCTCATTGACCTGCCGGTGCTGTTCAATCAAGCTTTGCGCATCGAACTTTTTACTGACAATGACCACTTGATAGTGGCCACCACCTCCGCGTGCCCCAGCATGTCCAGCATGTCGGCCACTGTCGTCTTTGACCTCAAGGTGTTCCGGCTCAAAGTGCTCTCTTAAAATTTTTTCGATACTGTGACGAGTTGCTTCCATATAATCTCTAATAATAAAATTTTCTTTCATTTTGCAACAAAGAGATGACATCAAGAAAAAATATTGTTAGTCCCGCGTGCGATAGAAATTGCTTTCGAAAAAAGAGGAATCCAAGCATATGCCCAGGTCAACAAAAAAATGGTCGATGACTGATTCGTTAAAGTATTACGGAATCCAAGAATGGGGTGCGGGCTATTTTTCGATAAACCGAAAAGGTCACTTATCTGTGCAGCCCTATGGTGAAGAGGGGCCCAGCATCGATGTGATGGATATTGTGGAGGATATTCAGGAGAAAAAGCTAGGATTTCCTTGCGTGATTCGCTTTCAGGATATTTTGCGTTCCCAAGTTGAATTATTAAATAAAAACTTTAATAAAAAAATAAAAGAATATGATTATAAAGGGAAATATTTTGGAGTTTATCCGATTAAGGTCAATCAAATGTGCGAGGTCGTCGAAGAAATCATCGATGCGGGTTCGCCGTACCATTATGGATTAGAGGCCGGCAGTAAAGGTGAGC
>JAUHYS010000027.1 GCA_030426445.1 bacterium | reverse complement strand
CCCAGAAACCAAAGAAGTCCGCAATACAAATTTCTGTGATATTGGACTCTTTGTCGACACACGTACTCAACGCGTGACTGTCATTAGTGCCATTGATAACCTGGTCAAAGGGGCTTCAGGGCAAGCCATTCAAAATATGAATCTCATTTTTGGCTGGAAAGAAAACACTGGGCTTATATCATTGCCCCCCACCCCTTAATGAGTTTTTCAAAAATAAAAAAAATCTATCATTGCAAACTCAAGAGAAGATAGTGTAACCATTAAAATATAAAACACCTATGCGGACTTTTAAGAAATTAAAGTAGGCAAATAATATGCAACCTAAATATATTTTTATGACTGGAGGAGTCGTTTCTTCCCTAGGCAAAGGACTTGCTACGGCAAGTATCGGAGCACTCCTCGAAAATCGCGGTCTCAAAATCTCTATTCTAAAACTGGACCCCTACATCAATGTCGACCCAGGAACCATGAACCCCTTTCAACACGGCGAAGTTTACGTTACCGATGATGGGGCCGAAACCGATTTAGACTTAGGTCACTATGAACGTTTTACCCATGCCAAGCTGACCCGCAAAAACAACGTCACCACAGGTAAAATCTATGATTCCGTCATTCAAAAAGAACGTCGTGGAGAATATCTGGGCAAAACAGTACAAGTCATTCCACACATCACCGATGAAATTAAAAGTGCTATTCTAAAAGTTTCCAAAGGGGTTGACCTGGTCATGGTCGAGATTGGCGGAACTGTCGGTGATATTGAAAGCCTCCCATTTTTAGAAGCCATTCGACAATTTAAGTACGACGTTGGCAGTCAAAATGTCATTTATATCCACCTTACTTTAGTCCCTTTTATTCATGCAGCAGGAGAGATCAAAACCAAGCCAACTCAACACAGTGTGCAAAAATTACGAGAAATCGGTATCCAGCCAGATATCTTATTGTGCCGAACACAAAGTGATTTAAGCCAAGACATCAAAAGTAAAATTGCTATGTTTTGCAACCTAGATCCTGACAGTGTGTTTACGGCCCGTGATGTCAGCAATATTTACGAAGTCCCAATTGCCCTTCACGAACAGGGCGTGGATGAAAAAATTGCCGAAAGGCTTAATATTTGGACCCGCCAACCAGACCTAGTGGAATGGAAGCAACTCATTGAAAACATTCGGCACCCTGTAAAAGAAGTCAATATCGCTATTGTAGGAAAATATGTTGAGTTAACCGAAAGCTATAAAAGCCTCAACGAGGCCCTACGCCACGGCGGCTATGCACAACGCATTCAGGTCAATCTAAAGTTCTTTGACAGCGAAAAACTCAATCAAAAAAAATTATCAAAGGCATTTTCTGAGGTAGATGGTATTTTAGTCCCAGGAGGTTTTGGTGACCGTGGTATCCAAGGCAAAATCGATGCTATCCAATATGCCCGCGAAAACCAGATACCTTTCTTTGGGATTTGTTTAGGCATGCAACTCGCATGTGTCGAATTTGCTCGCAATGTCTGTGGTCTCGCAGAAGCCAACAGCCGAGAATTTGACGAAACCTGCCAAGTCTCTCTAATTGATCTGATGGAAGAACAAAAAAAATTCACTCACAAGGGAGCGACCATGCGCTTAGGGGCCTACCCTTGTACCTTAGAAAAAAATACCTTGGCTCAAAAGGTTTACCAAGAAAGAGAAATTTCCGAAAGGCACCGTCACCGTTATGAATTTAACAATGCTTATCGAGAAACGCTTGCAGAAAAAGGACTGGTCTTCTCTGGGCTTTCTCCCGATAAGCTTTTAGTCGAAATTATTGAATACCCTTCCCATCCCTTTTTTATTGCTTGTCAATTTCACCCTGAATTCAAGTCACGTCCCATGTATCCGCATCCTATATTTTCTCATTTTGTCGAGTCCTGCGCACTTTTCCAACAAAAAAACCTTTGGAAAGACCAGAAAAAAAACTCTAAAAACGAAGCACCTCAAAGTACTCAGTCGGAGCCTAAAAATAAAAACTAAATGATCTTAATAGATTAAGCCATACCTTGACATTTTAAGCTTATAGCATTTATGATTCCCCAGATAAATAATAACTCGTGATAAGATCTTAAAAATGCGATAGACTAAGATTATGGCCCTAGAAATAAAGCAAAATCTCAAACTTTCTCAACAACTTGTCATTACACCTCAGCTTCAACAAGCCATTAAATTATTGCAACTTTCCCAACCCGAACTGGTGGAAATGGTTGAAAAAGAATTAGTCGAAAACCCATTATTAGAGGAAGGGGCTCCCAGCAACGAAGAAGACAGCTCAAGACTTGAAAAAAAAACCGAAGAGAACACTCAAGAAAAAGCTGAAATGACAGGCAATGAAAGTGACTTTAATAAAAAAGATGTCGAAATCGATTGGGAAAACTATATTAACTCTTCAGGGTCAGGAGACTATTCACAAACTTTTCAAGGTTCTAATGATGACGAATACCCTTCTTACGAAAACACTTTAGCCAATAGCACGAGTCTCTTTGATCATTTGATGTGGCAATTACAAATGTCTGACCTTACCCCAGAAGAGATTGAAATAGGCACTTCCATCTTAGGAGCTATTGGTGAAGACGGCTATCTTATTGAAGACCTCGAAGAAATTGCACAAAAAGCAAATATCCCATTTGAACAAGCCGAATCGATCCTAAAACGTATTCAAGAATTCGACCCACCAGGCATTGCCGCCCGCAATCTCAAAGAATGTTTACTCATTCAGGTGAAATCTTTTTCAGATAGACATTTACTTGAAAAAATCATCCATGACCATTTACAATTTTTAGAAAGAAGAGACTTTTTAAAAATAGCTAAAAAGCTCAAGCTCTCACTAGAAAAAGTCACAAGACTTGCAAAAATCATTTATGAACTCGAGCCCAAACCCGGTAGGCAATTTAGCAGTTCCAATGATGCTCAATATATTACACCCGATGTTTATGTAAGAAAAATTGGTTCAGAATGGGTGGTCTTTTTAAATGAAGATGGTCTCCCTAAGCTTAAAGTCAATGCTCTTTACAAGTCAATGATGGAACAAAACGTACAAGAAAAAACTAAGTCCTATGTGCAAGATAAACTGCGTTCAGCACTATGGCTTATTAAAAGTATTCATCAAAGACAAAGAACCTTGTTTAAAACAGCAAAAACCATAGTACAGTTTCAACAAGATTTTTTTGAAAAAGGCGTTAACTTTTTAAAACCCATGGTACTAAAAGACGTTGCTAACGAAATTGAAATGCACGAATCCACCGTTTCTCGTGTCACAACGAATAAATATATGCATACACCTCACGGCATCTTTGAACTAAAATACTTTTTTAATACCGGAATTTCTACTACAGAAGGTGATTCAATTGCATCTGAGTCTATAAAGATGAAAATTAAAAACCTGATTTCTCAAGAAGATCCCAAAAAACCTTTATCTGATCAAAAGATTGTAAAAATGTTACAAAGTGAAAATATTGATATTGCGAGAAGGACTATTGCAAAGTATAGAGAAACTTTAGGAATACTCCCTTCTTCCAAGCGCAGACAATTTTATTAAAGAGTTTTTGTAAAAATGAAAAAACTTTTAACAATAAACAAAGGAGGCAATTTATGAACTTAAATGTCACATTTCGTCATTTACCCTCTTCTGATGCCTTGCGAGAGCACGTTGCTCAAAAAATTCAAAAAATACTCAAGTACATCAACGATCCAATTGATATCCACGCTGTTTTGGAGGTAGAAAAAATCCGCCAAATAGCTGAAATACAAATCAATGCTAAAGAATTTCGTGCCCATGCAGTAGAAGAATCTAATGACATGTACGCATCGATTGATAAAGTTGTTCATAAAATAGAACGTCAGGCTAAAAAACATAAGGAAAAGCTGACTGAACACAAAGGTATTGAAACTGAAAGTGTCGTTAGTATGGCATAAAGCTATTCGAATCATACCTAAAATGTTATAAAGACTCTCCCTAAAACACTAAAAATGGCGTTTTAGGGAGAGTCTATATTTTCAATTTATATAAATCCTAGACATCCACACAATTAAAAAAAAGTAAGAAGAACTTTCAACCTGCTAGGGCAAAATGCTATGAAAATGAATGATATTCTAAAACCTGAAGCTGTTATTTTCGAACTGAAAGCCCAAGACAAAATATCTGTCATTCAAGAACTTTCGGAAGCCTTGCACAAAATCAACCACCAGGTTCGCAAAGAAGATATCTCAGAGACTCTTAATAAAAGAGAAGAGCTTGGTTCGACTGGGATCGGTAGCGGTGTTGCCATTCCTCACGGTAAACTTAACAAAATTGAAACTATCACTGCTGCATTTGGCAGGTCCTCAGAAGGCATCGATTTCGATGCTCAGGATGGTGAGCTCTCGCATCTTTTTTTTGCTTTAATTGCTCCCGAAAACTCAGCAGGCCAACACCTTAAGGCTTTGGCAAAACTCTCTCGACTTCTTAAAAGTCTCGCTTTTCGCGAAGCCTTACTCAATGCAAAAAGCGAGGAGCAACTCTATGAAATGATCATTAAAGAGGATAATAGCTATTAAGCTTCTATTTTAACCTTATTAAATTTTATGCACTCTGAGAAAGAATTTATTCTTAAAAATAAATTAGGACTTCATGTCCGAGCCGCAGCACAGCTTGTTAAGCTTGCTAACCGGTTTTCTAGTCAAATAACCATCTATAAAGGAAATCTAAAGGCAGATGCTAAGAGTATATTAGATTTACTAACGCTGGCTGCAGCTAAAAACACTACCATTAAAGTAACTTGCCAGGGTTCTGATGCCAAGGATAGTTTAAATGCAATTGAAAATCTCATCAAAAATGAGTTTCATGAAGTATAATAACAAAAATATTAAAGACTCAATGAGTATAAATTAAAGGTAGATTTTTGAATAAAAAAGCTAAAAGCTTAGATCTGCATGGAATAGGTTGCTCCCCTGGAATCTACATCGGTAAAGCTTATGTTGTCAAAAAAACAAACTACAACTTACCTCGGTATTGGATTAATAACAAAGAAATTACATCTGAAACAGAACGCTTTTTATCTGCTTTAGAAAAAGCATCTGAAGAAATCGAAAAAATTCAGGAAAAACTATGTAAATTTGAAGGTAGAGAACAAATTAATATTTTGGATACCTACCATTTGATTTTACAAGACAAAAGGTTACGCGAAAATACTATAAAAAGTATAAAAGAAGAACACATTAATGCAGAATGGGCTTTATACAAAAATGCTGAGAAAATTAAAAACCATTTAATCCAACATGGCATGTCTCACTTAAAAGAACGCGCAAATGAGTTCTCGGATATTCAAGAAAGAATTTTATGTCACCTACTAGGAAAAAATAAAGCAAGTTTTACCAACCTACCCAAAAATTGTATTGTTATTGCTCATGACCTTTCTCCCGCTGAAACTGCTCAACTTATAAAATATAACATTGGTGGTATGATTATAGAAGTCGGCGGAACTACAAGCCATACAGCGATTATTTCTCGCGCTTTGGGAATCCCTTGCATTGTTGCTTGTCACCAAGCTTCATCTACCCTTCTCTCTGGTGAAACCATTATTATTGATGGCACTCATGGGAAAGTCATCACTGACCCCTCTGAAATGTTGATAGAAGAATTTACAAAACAACAACATCATGACTTTGAATTAAAAAAAATATTTCTTAAAGAGACTCATTTGTCCGCCGAAACTAAAGATCATCACAGAATACATTTAACAGCAAATATGGAGCTCATTGAAGAAATACAATCTATCAAAGAAAACGGAGCAGAAGGCATAGGTTTATATCGAAGCGAATTTCTTTTTATGAATCAAAAAAAACTACCTACTGAAAATGAACTTTTCAAAAGTTATCAAATGATTTTAAAATCAATTTACCCTTACACTGTTACCATTCGTACACTGGATATTGGAGGAGATAAAGTTCTTACAACATACCCTTATGAAAAAGAAACCAACCCTGCACTAGGTCTTCGTGCAATTCGTTTCTGCCTTAAAGAAAAAGCCATTTTTAAAATTCAACTAAGGGCAATGTTGAGAGCTAGTTTGTATGGAAAACTCAAAATTCTTTTTCCGCTTATCTGCGAACTCGAAGAAATCCGCCGCGCAAAAGAAATTCTTAATGAAGTGAAAGAAGAGCTTTATAGGGAAGATAACCATTTTGATAATAATGTAAAAATAGGAGTGATGATTGAAGTTCCCTCTTCAGTAATGATTGCCAATGAGCTCGCACAAGAAGTCGACTTTTTTAGTATTGGCACTAATGACCTCATACAATACAGTCTCGCTGTCGACCGCTCAAACGAAAACGTTGATTATTTATACCGTCCATTACACCCGGCTATTTTACGCATGCTAGTCCAAACTTTAGATGCTGCAAAAAAACACCATATTTCTATCAACGTTTGTGGAGAAATGGCAAGCGACCCACTGTATATATTATTTTTAGTTGGTATGGGATTCCAGGAGCTATCTATGAACGCACTTTCTATTCCACGAGCAAAACGCATGATTCGCTCTATTACTCAGAAACAGGCCAAAAAGTTATTTCAAACGGCTATCAAGCTCACAACAGCTTCAGAAATAAATAACTTCGCAAAATCTCAAATTAATAAACTCTTTGCAAAAGAGCCCTACATCTTAACCCTTTAATTTTCTACGGCACTAAAATAACATTTGCTGTGTTATAGTTTAAACCGATACGTCCCTTTTTCATATAAACTCTAACGTCAAGTGGCTCTTCAATTGGATGGGTTTGTTGGGGGCGTTCTCTCATTTTTTTTGCTAATCGTGCTATTTGTTTTCCATAACTACTCCAGCTAATAGAGACACTTAAGTCTGCACCATAAGGACCTTTTAAATATACTGGAGAAAAAGCATAGGTTTTTAATTCTAGTTTATTAGCTAATTCTAAAATCTCATCTCGATTCTTTACCGTCAGGACACCCTCATCTAGCAAAATCCAAAATAAATCTTCATTGCGTAATTTAGGGAGAATTTTAATCACTTCCTGAGGGCTTGAAACGGCATGAGAGTTTACCAATATACCATATCTTTTGGCCGAACTAATGAACTCTTGAGCTTTGGAAATATTTTTTACCGAATAAATAATACCTATTCTATTTAGAGAATTAGATGCCTTTCTCACTAACTGTAATTGTTTTTCAAAAGGAATTTCAATACTAATACCTGATTTATTTTGTTTGGCTTCCACATTTTTTGCCATTCCATAGACAACAGGAATATTAGGAAAATTTTGTTCCATATAACTTACAGCACTATTACCCAGTGCTAAAACAACGTCAGGAGAGCTCTTCCTAAGAGAAGAACCAACTGAACTTTGATTATTTTTTAGAACAAGATCACAAACTAAATCCCAACTTCGAAGCTCTCCTTTAAAAGAAGATACAACCTCATCATAAATGGAGAAATCAAAACCCCTAAGGATACAAATTTTAGTTGCAAATGCATTCTGAGAAATTAAAAGATAGAAACCAAAAAATATGACAACGAGAGCTGTTCTTAAAAACTTCATAAGCAGACGCCTAATCTCTTAACTAAGGACTTTATGACTGCGCTTAGCTAAAATATTTTTGAAAGATAACATACTAGTTCACCACATTAACATATACCACAGCTACCTCTGAACAACAATACAGCTCTGAGAATATAGATAACTCAATGCGTCTATTTTTTTGTACCATAATAAGTCAACATTCCAAAAATACGTCGGTCTGTGCGTAGAGTATCCTCAAACTCGATTCTAGGATAATCGACTATTCCCTGACCAATAACAGCAAATTCAAGTTTGTCTTTTAAGAATTTTTGGGCAAGACGTACATCTAGCCTAAAAAGATCTTCATTTTCACGAAAAGTCGCGGCACCAACGTTAACAACACGATAATCACTCATCCAATTAAAAGCGACATTTGCTGAAAAACCAACTTTTGTATTAAAGCGATTGCCTATGTTAATCATGTGAGATGGCCCACGTCCCGCAACGTCATTGCTTTGATGTAAAAATGAGTGATCAAAAGTAAAATCCCACCAATCAAAGACTCGATACTTCACCCCATATTCGATTCCATAAATATTCACATCACCCACATTAACAGGATGGAAGAGAAATTCTGTAGGGCCTAAGGGGCTAAGTTCCAATAATATCAAGTCATTGACATTATTATAGTAAAAATCAAAATTTAGCCTTAAGCGACCATTTAAAAAATTACCTAGATAACCCAATTCAGCTCCAATCATAGTTTCAGGTTCTAAGTTTGGATCACCTTGAAAAATCACTTGAGCAGGACCAAATGGGAAAGTGTCCTCTCCACGTTCTTCATAATAGTTGATATTACGAAAACCACGGGCGACTGAAGCACGAACCACATGATTAGGGTGCGGGAGGTAACTGATATTAAATCTAGCTGACCAATTATGATCTGAAAAACTATCATAATCATAACGGGCCCCTCCCGTTAAAATCACATTATCAAGAGGTTTAAATTCATCATTGATGTAAAAACTCGCCATATGCAAAGGAATTTGACTATCAAAGCTTGGTTCAAGTAAAGTAGTATCACTCAGTCCATTATAACGATAATCCGTTCCCACGGTTAAATAATTTTTATTGCGCCATGTCCATAAGTGCTCCAGCCTTAACTCAACTTCAGTGGTCTGGTTGGCATTTAATACTCCCGGCTGGTCGGGTGTTCTCACTAGACGTTTATTAAAAAAGCTAGAGACCGTAAACAGATTGGAGTCATTAAAATGAGTCGTAAATTTTCCTCTCGCATAAATATTATCGCTGTATACTCTTGCCGCTGGTAGAATATTATTTGTCGGTAATTCGTTTTTACTCCGACGATACCATAGTCCAAGTTGTAAGTCTGAACTTTCGTTTACTTTCAAGAAACCATCTGCCATAAAAGTTCCTGTAATGGCGTCGTCATCAATGCCTTCTCCATTATCATCTCCATAACCCTTTGACTGGAAGTATTCTCCGGAAAAACGAAAATGTGCTTTATCACCTACTGGATAGAGCAAAGTACTGGCAGCTCCGTAATGCCCCAAGTTACCTCCATAGACCTTAACCTCAACTCCCTTCATGTCCTCGGGTTGTCGAGTGATAATATTAATCACACCAAAAAAAGCGTTGGCACCATATAGTACTGAAGAAGGCCCACGAATAATTTCAATTCTCTCAATGGAATCCACAGTCACAGGAAGACTATACCAGAAAACTCCACTTGTGAAAGGTGAGTAGACACTTACACCATCGACTAATACTAAAATTTTGGAGGAGTATTGTTTAGGAAGACCTCGAATGGATACTTCAGGTTCATTGGCATTTCTATAGAATAGTTGTACACCAGGTACAAAAGCAAATAACTCCGGCAAAGAAGTCGCACCTGATGCCACGATATCCTCTCGCGTTATAATACTAATTGAGTTCCCGACTTCTTTAATTGTCTGTTCTCTCTTTGCAGCTGAAGTAATCTTTGCATCACCCCAAAGTAATTGTTCAACTTGAGCTTCTTCATCAACTGCAGATCCAGTGTCCGTCTCGGCAATAACTTGAAAAGAAATAGAAAATAGAAGTAGTAAAGTTAAAATACCCTTTAATATTTTACACAGCATGAACACCCCCTGTGCTGATTTATTTCTAAAGAGGACTCAATTTAAGAAAAAATTACGAACTCAGTATCTAACAGGCTTTTTGTCCATCTTTTTTTCTTAATTATTTAAATAACATATTTTAATGATATTTTTTTTTAATGACAAGAAAAAGTACAAGAAATTTAAACGCTTTTTATAAAATTAAACTGAAAAAGTTTTAGAAGGTCTCTTTCTTATTTACATTTATTTATAAGGAAAAAATTTTTCAATAGTATCATAAAGCGGCCCCGCTTCAATAGGTTTGCTAACATGACAATCCATACCAACAGCTAAACACTGCTCTACATCTGATTTCATCGCATGAGCGGTCACCCCTATAATAGGAATATGAGTACCCGTGCTGTATTCCTGCTTTCTAATCTCTTTGGTTGCTTCATAACCATTCATTAACGGCATCTGTATATCCATCAGAATAAGGTCATAATGTTTCTTATTAAAAAGATCTACGGCTTCTTTTCCATTCTGAGCGATAGTAACCTCATACTTCTTCTTTTTTAAAATACCTACAGCCACTTTTTGATTAGTAGGGTTATCCTCAACTAATAAAACTTTTAAACACTTCAATTGATCATCACTGGGGGAACCTCCTATAGCTTCTATTTTTGTACCATAAGAATAATAGCCTGGCTTGACGATTTGCAAAAGTTGATTTAATAGATCTGATTGTCGAATGGGCTTAAAAACAAAGTGACTAAAGCCTAACTTAGTAAATTTCTTTTTATCCATTTCTGAGTGGGTCGAAGCTATCATTATAATATAAGACTCTTGTTCAGTCTTTTTTTCTAAAAGTTGGATCAAAGATTGCTCACTTGTTTCACGCAAGGTATTCGCATCAAGAAGAAAAATTTCTTTCTCGTATTCTGCTTTCCGAATCTCATTTAACTTTAATGAAAATGTTTCAAAGTTTTCATAAAACTCTCCTTTTAAATGCCAGTTATTAAAAAACGCTTCGATAGCTTGTCGATGGACTTGACTTTTATCAAGCACCTTCACCTTTAAATTATGAAATGTGGAGTGATGAGCCATCGCATCCTTGCTTCTTTCTACATTTTTTTGAGTAGACATTAAATTAAGTGTAAAATGAAACTCACTTCCCTTATTTAACTCACTATTGACCCAAATCTCTCCTCCCATCATTGCAATCAACTGTGAAGATATTGTCAGGCCTAAGCCTGTTCCTCCATATTGACGCGTCATCGATCCATCTGCTTGAGAAAAAGCATCAAATATTTTCTTTTGCTTTGATGAACTAATTCCAATCCCAGTATCCTTGACCATAAAGTGGATCTTTTTTTGGTTTTGCACTGAGCTATCCGCAGTGCTTTCCTCCGAGACTTTTAACACTACAGAACCTGTTGTGGTAAATTTGATAGCATTCCCTATTAAATTTACCAAAATTTGACGAATTCTATTTTCATCGCCATAATAAAACTCATCAATTCCTGGAGTCACCTCATAAGCAAAGTCTAATCCTTTCTGATGAGCTCCAAAAGCCAAATTTTTCATGACTCCTTCAAGCAATTCATGCAAACTAAACTCATCCAATATTAATTGGAATTTCCCTGATTCTAGTTTTGAAAAATCTAGTATCTCATTAATTAAATCCATCATTTGTACAGAAGAGCTTTTTACAATTTCTAAATTTTCCCTTTGCTCAGGAGTGAGTGAGCTTGTCAAAGTCAACTCCGTCATACCAATAATTCCATTCATAGGTGTTCTGATTTCGTGGCTGATATTCGCTAAAAACTGGCTTTTCATGCGGTTCATTTCCTCAGCTGTCTCCTTGGCCTCACGCATTTGCTCTTCAGCCTCCTTTCTTTCACTGATATCTTGCGCAACACAAACAAAAGACTCCTTTTGTGTCGTCTGATCATAGATAGGGGCACTAGAAAACAGCACATCAATCTTTTCGCCTTCCTTAGTTAGCAATTCGTCTTCCCAACTCTTATTCAAATCTTTCGTCTTTAGTTTTTCTAACGCGATGCTTTTCTTTCCTTTAACAAAGATAACTTCTGCTAAACGACCTTTGAGTTCCTCTTCAGAGTAGCCTAGTAAATTCTTTGCTGCTAAATTAAGAGTTTGTATTTTTAAATCAGAACCTATGACTAGAAGCGCTTCGTGCATGGATTGCAAAACATTGGAGACATAGTCTTTTGAAACCGTCGTTTGATTTAAATCTTTAATCATATTATTGAAGCCATGAGAAAGCTGAGAAAGTTCATCTTTTCCCCGAATAGGTAACTGGAAGTTTCTATCTCCTTGCGAAATACGCTTAACGCCAACCATTAAGTTTTTAATTGGAGAAAATAAATAAAAGATTGAAGCAACTAAAAGTAAAGTGGCTAGAATAAAAATACCCGCAGCAATCAAAACAATTCGGGTGATAGCCTCAGCAACGGAGGCCTTAACTCTTTCGAGATCCATTCCCACTCTTACATAACCAATAATCGGTGCCTCTACTTGGTCTCCTCCACCTCCAAAAAGTACTTCTTCCTCTATAACTCCTTGGCTTATGTCTCCTCTAACCGGCCATACAAGGTTGAGGATCTCTTTTTTATCGAGACTCATGATTTGTGTAAAATGAGCTTCTTTATATCCCATATCTTCAGGGCTTAGAGCTGTTGTCTCTAAAATGTTCGCTCCTGAATTAACAAGTAACTTACCTTTTTCATCATAAATAATGACATATTCCACGCCCTCTGCGGATGTAGTACCAGCAATTTGAAAGATAAGTGGACCCGATTCTTTTTTCTGAATATCTTGTTTAATGTCGTAAGAAAGTTCCCTAGCTAGTTCAGCAGCAATTTCGGAGTACTTCAGGTAATAGGAATCCACCACTAGATTAGAAAAAATATAGGTGGATATTATAATCGCAAGGCCTAATATAACCCCTAATATGAGTAATAGTTTAGCACGTATGCTCCTAAAACGCATAACCCGCCTTTATTCCTATTCAAAACTCCTGCTTTAAATCGTCATTATAAAGTTTAGATGGATAACGCTTATATGACTACTATTCTATTATGAGCCTTTTTTATATGATTGAAAAGAGTTAATTTTTTGAAAAAATGAATTGGATAAACTGCCCCCGGCAAGAATCGAACTTGCGGCCTGCGGATTAGGAATCCGTCGCTCTATCCCCTGAGCTACGGGGGCTAATAATAAAATCTATTTTAAAATCAATAAGTTATATTCAATCTAAAATTCCCAATTACTATTGAAAATCTAGCAGCAACCTGATAGCAACTAATCATGGCTTACATCTTCAAAAGAAAAGACACAGGCGTCTACTGGATAATAGACAAAAGTATTAAAGGAAAATCTTGGATAAGGCTAGGAAAAATCAAAAAGGCACAAGCTTTATTAGAACTCGCTCGATATGAAAAAAGTTTAGATGACTTGCGTTTCAACCGTCCCATCTCTCCACTTGACATTACTCTAAGTGAACTCGTTGAAGAGTATATTGATCAAGTCAAAATGTCTAAAAAACCGTATACAATAGAAAGGGAAGCTAGTCGGCTTGATAGATTTTGCAGAGAGACAAGTCCTGCATCCGGACTCTTCGGTAAAAGAAAGTTTTATAAAATAACTGAAGACGAAATCATTCACTTCTGCAACTCAAAAAATTATAAGCCAAATACAATAAGACTTCTTCTCTGCGCTTTAGACCAAGTTTTCAAGTATGCTCTTAGTAGAAGGTATACCGACAGCAACCCAATTGAAAAAATTAAAAAACCAAAAATTGAAAAATCATTGCCAAAATATGTAGA
>JAUHYS010000292.1 GCA_030426445.1 bacterium | reverse complement strand
TATGATTCTAAGAGCAGATAACGATTGTGCAAATATATCCAACATCTACCTGGGAAATTTCAGGGTTTTTCCAAAGTAAATGGCAAGCATAGCCCAAAGAAGCCTCATCACTTGGGAGATAATCTTTGAGGATACCAATAGGCTCAAAGCCGTTGCGCAATTGAAAGTATAAAACTTGATCTAGGATTTTTCGTGACTTGACGGCTTCGATGTATTCTTCGGGACTCTTGACTTTTTTGAGCTTATGACTTTTTTTCAGGTTAGGCAGGCGGCCTCCAAAGGCAATACCTTTGAGTCGTAAAAATTTGCATAACCTTTTGCGTTCGTTATAAAAGCGCTGGCCGATTTTCATGCCGCGATAATCCGGAGAAACTGCAACTTCGTATCCGTAGAGGTAGTCACCGTTTTTATCATGGGTCGAACCATAACCGCCTCCGGTAATTTCTTTCCAGGTGTGGGGAGTCATGACAGCCCTCTCCGGCAATCGAATACTGGCGCAATAGCCGACAATTTCTCCATCGTACTCAGCGACAAAGTGTCCTTCGGGAAAGCTATTAATCTGACCGCGAATAAGGTTTAAAGGATAAGTTGGAAGTTTTTGATAAACTTTTTTGATCAGTTGTTGAATTTTTTGAATATCACGAATTTTTGCCTCTCGTATCGAGAGCTTATAGTCTTGAGGTTTTGCCATGCCCCATCATAGCGAGAAGTTAAAAAAATGCAAATAGCTTTGTTGTCGGGGGATTACTTTTAGACTTGTCTTGACAAGCTTTTCAGGCCATGTTAGCTGCGCTGCGATTTTCCTTTTTTATTCACGTTTATAAAGTATCTATGACTTATTTTTTAATGTTGTGAGCCAAGAATAAATAAGCAAGGCAGGTTCTTTAAGTTGTTAAAAAATAAGAGTAAATTTATTTAATGATCATTTTTAGTATTAATTAATATGCAAATCATACCTGACATTACAGCGCTTTACCAATTTGGCATTTTTATTTTGGCCTTTATTTTAATGAATGTACTCATTTTTAGGCCCATTATGCGTATTTTGGCGCGCAGACAAGAGCTGACAGAAGAAGCGCGTGAGGCCTCTCAAGCTTTACAAGGTCAGACCGAAGAAATGATTCAAAAATACAGTCTCAAGATCCAGGAGGCTAGAGGCGAGGGGCAAGGCATCAAAGAAAATATCAAAAAAGAGGGTGAAGCCCAAGCCAAACAAGTTTTAGAGCAAACGCGTAGCGAGCTAGAACAATCCGCCGAATCCGCAAGACAAGAAATTGCCCAGGAAGCCAGCTCCGCAAGTCAACAGCTTCAAAGTCAAGCCCAGCAACTTTCTGCAGAAATGGCAGAAAAACTCCTGGGTAGAAAGGTGGCTTCTTAACCATGAAGTCCATCAGCAAAAAAAGTCTATTTTTAGCGATTCAGCTTTGTGGTTTAGCGGGAAGTTCAGCGCTTTGGGCAGCTGGAGCTGGACATCATGTCGAGCCCATGCCCGAGACAGGCCGCATTATTGCGGCTTTTATTAACTTGGCCCTTTTCTTTATTTTGATGATTGTGATTATGCGCAAACCCATGAAGAACTTTTTTGCTTCACGCGCAGTCTTGGTCAAAAAGGACATCGAAGAATCTCAGCAACTCAAAAAAGAGGCTCAGGCCAAACATAGCGAATACGAAAAACGTCTGCAAAACATCGAACAAGAAATGCAAAACTTGGTCGAAGAACTCAAAAAGGATGGAGAGCTCGAAAGCGATAAAATTATCTCGCTAGCACAAGAACAAGCAGAAACCCTTAAATCAACACACGAAAAAATTCTTTCTAACGAACTTAAAAAAGCCAAAGCGACACTCAAAGAAGAAGCGGTTAAGCTTGCTAGTGACTTGGCTGAAGACCTCATTAAAAAACAGCTTACACCCGAAGATCAAAAGCGCTTAATCAGTCAATATATCGAAAAAATGGAGAAGATGGCATGAGTCAAGGATCGGTTGCAAAAAGATATGCCACTGCACTTCTTGAGGTAGCGCGTGAGATGGGCAAGGTAGATGCTATTGGCCAAGAGTTGCAGGATATGTTGCGGTTATTTAAAGAACAGTCTGCACTGCGTCAGGTTTTGGAATCACCGGCCATTCCCTCTAAGCAAAAGAAACAGATCTACCACGAAGTCAGAAATCAATTTAGCAAAAAAGGTTTTTTTAAAGATTGGATTGGTTTTGGCAAAGATAAAAAACAGGACGGTCCGGTCGATAATTTGATTAAGATTCTCATCGACCGTAACCGTATGACAGTGTTTCCTTTGTTATCAAGAATTTATCAGGACTTGGCCGATGAGGCCGGTGGCCGTCTCCGTGTAGAAGTCCGTTCTGCGATTGAGCTAGGTGAGCAAGCGGTCTTACTAAAAGGTCTTTTACAGAAGCGTCTTGGAGGCGAAGTCGTCTTAAAAACTAAGATTGAGCCCGAACTTTTAGGCGGTATGTTGATTAAAACTCAGGATGTGGTTTTTGATGCGTCGCTTAAAGGGGATTTATTACGCATGAAAGAGCGTATTTTAGAACAAATCTAAAAGGAAGATAAAATGCAAATACGACCCGAAGAAATTTCAGACATTATTCGTCAGCAAATCAAAGACTACGACCGTGTCGTGGCCATGGAAGAAGTGGG
>JAUHYS010000291.1 GCA_030426445.1 bacterium | reverse complement strand
ATCGTTTACAATTTTAGGAAAGTAAAAATTGTCATTTAGCTTTGAGAGAAAGCGTGAGTTGAAATTCTGCAACGGGTTTGTTTTTAGAAATCTTGGGTGTGATGGCAATAATATTGAGCTCTTGGTTAATGCGTTGGCGTCTTTTTATGGCAGTCTGGATTTGCTTTTTGATCAGAGCCCCATCTTTGCAGATAAAGTGGACGTCGGATTCGGGGCGACGAATGAAGTTTGCGCGTAGGTCTTTAAAAACCAACTGGATTTTATGAGAGCTTTTACGAATATGGTGCATACTCAGAAGTCCGCCTACAATATCTGCACCCGTGGCTAAGACACCAATATACATCGAGTTGAGATGATTTTTTGTGAGGAAGTTGAGAGGAAGCTTAATTTCACACTCGTCTTCATTGAGCTTAAGCACAGTGGGTTTAACTAAAAATACTAAGGGGATGTTTTTTAAAGCAAAAGCCCTTAAACCTAAGGTTAGCCATACTAGATCAAAAGAAGCGCCAATCGTAGATCGGATGAGTTGAGTCCAATTTAAAGAAGTATTCATAATGATAATTTCAGTCAAATAAAACGAGTTTATTATTTTAAAGGTGAAAGATACAGAGTTTAGGTTCTAAAATGACAATCTATTAAATTACAATAAAAATAACTTAATTTAATGGGTTTTTATTTTTTTTGAGGTGAGAAAATTAAAGATAAAAGAATATTAGCGATGAAAGTTTTCTTTTTTAAAACATCCATCGCTAATAGTTCTCTATATTGTCCTGTCCATAACAATCTGAAATTTGTTTTTTAGGCTGTTAAATCTGTCTGAAATCATTATTAATTCATTTTCAATAAACAGTTAATAACATGTTATTTATTTCAGTCAAGAAAAAGAGCAAAACATATCATTTGAATTAAATTTCTTACTCGATTACCCAATCTTTAGTTGAGAACTTCCTGTTTAGCTTTCATAAATATTAGCTTAACTCTATGCTAAGTGGGTTTTCTCTCTTGACAATCTTTAACCTAAGCCTTTAACCAATAAGTGAGAAGGCACTGTGTCTCCTCTCCAGGTAAGGGAAAAAAATATGGCTCAAGAATACGGATCAAGGATTAGAAAACTTCGGGATGCGAAACAATTGACCATTGAAGAGCTAGCGGGAAAAGCAGGAATTACAGCTGGATACTTGGGTCGTTTAGAAAGAGGGGAGTCCGGTTATGATAACCCAACTCTTTCCACGATCGAATCCATTGCAAAAGCCTTAGAGTTGCACTCCTCAGTCATTCTATTTGGTAAAGTTTTAAGTCCTGAAATAGAACTCAATCACACAAATAATATTGTCGTCTCAGACAGTATTGAAAAACGTTTTATTACCAAATTCAGAAAACTTACGGGTAAACTTGAACGCAATTCCATAGAAAAAATGATGGATGCTTTTATCGAACTTAAAAAGAGCACTTAATCCTTCTCATGACGATGCCTCAAAAATAGAACAGGTTAAAGCATTTTAAATTTTTGCATTGCCATCGCAACAGCTTTTTGCCTATGACTCTTTTGATTAATTTATTTTCTTAAAATAAATTATTTATTTAAGACAAAAGGCGTATAGCTCAGTTGGTTAGAGCGCTGCGTTCACATCGCAGAGGTCTGCGGTTCAAGTCCGCATACGCCTAATATTTTTTTCAATAATGCTTTTGGTAACATCTTCACAAATTGCAAGCATCCTTAAAAAATTAAAAAAGCTTTACCCTGATGCCGAATGTGCTCTTGAACATAAAAATCCGTTTGAGTTACTCATTGCCACGATTTTATCTGCTCAATGCACCGATAAAAGGGTGAATATGGTAACACCGGCCTTATTTAAAGCCGCTGGCACAGCTCAAGCGATATTGGATTTGGGTGAGAAGCGACTCAAAAAGTTCATTCAAACCTGTGGACTTTACCAATCCAAGGCGAAAAATATTTTAGCCACCTGTCAAATTTTGGTCAGTCAGCATGACGGGAAAGTGCCACAATCTATGAAAGAGCTGGTTCATTTGCCTGGAGTGGGTCGCAAGACCGCAAATGTTGTGCTCTCCAATGCTTTTGACGTTCCGGCTATAGCCGTGGATACCCATGTCTTTCGAGTTTCTCAGCGTTTGGGTTTGGCTAAAGCCAAAACTCCCGAAAAGGTCGAACAGCAATTGATGATGTGTTTACCCAAAAAACGTTGGAGTGAGGCTCATCACTTACTCATACACCATGGCCGAGCACTTTGCTCCGCCCGTAACCCTAAATGCGAGCTTTGCTCTTTACAAAAGCTGTGTTTGTACTATCAGTCAAAAGCTCTATGATGACGGATACGCTTTTACAATCTCATACTCAGCAGAAAAAGGTTTGCCTTGTCTCTTTGGGCTGCCCCAAAAATTTGGTGGATGCCGAAATGATGTTGGGTTCGCTCGCTAAGGTGGGTTATGGTTTTACCACGGACCCACAAGAAGCGCACGTAATTGTGGTTAATACCTGCAGTTTCATCGAGGGCTCAAAAAGCGAGTCCATTGATCAGCTTCTGGAAATGGCAGAATACAAAAAAACAGGTAATTGCCAAGTTTTGGTTTCGACGGGGTGTTTGTCACAGCGCTATGGTGAGGCCTTAAAAACTCAAATGGACGAAGTGGACTTAAT
>JAUHYS010000290.1 GCA_030426445.1 bacterium | reverse complement strand
GCGGTCAGCGTTTTCCCCTTCCGACAGGATGACTTGGCCTTCATAACCTTTGAGCAAAGTTTGTCCCGATCCAATGAGTAAAATAATCAGCCCCAAATGCACGACTAAAAAGCCGGTGTGATAGCGCTTCCAGGGCCAGCGTGAAAGCCCTGCACAAAAAACATTGGTGCCCAACAGAGCCAACACCGCAATAAACCAGGGCGTTGAGTAAATATGATGTGCGGCATAGTCTGCTCCCATTTCGGCTTCGACATAGGTTCCATAAGCTAAGATAATCGCCAGTAAGGATAAGACCAGAATAGCCAGTTGTACCGAAGACAAAAAGGCAAAGAGTTGGAAGAGTATTTTTTTGAGGGAGTTCATGGGGTTTTAAGCGAGGCTTCTCCGTCCTAAATATTGACTTTGATCCCCCAAGCTATTTTCAATTCTTAAGAGCTGATTGTATTTAGCAAGACGGTCACTGCGTGAAAGTGAACCCGTCTTGATCTGCCCACAAGCTGTTGCCACAGCTAAATCTGCAATGGTCGTGTCTTCAGTTTCTCCGGAACGATGACTCATCACCGCTCCATATTGATTTTGTTGGGCAAGTTTGACGGCGTCTAAAGTCTCACTCAAAGTGCCGATTTGGTTCACCTTAACTAAAATAGCATTGGCGACTTGTTCATCGATTCCACGTTGTAAGCGCTTGGGATTGGTGACAAAGAGGTCATCTCCAACTAATTGACAACGCTTGCCAATGCGTTTGGTGAGTTGTTTCCAGCCTTCCCAATCGTTTTCGTCCAAACCGTCTTCGATACTGACCAAGGGATATTTATCCAGCCAATTTTCATACCAGGAAATCAATTCCTCACTGGATAGAGCCTTGCCGCCCTCTCCCTCCAAAACATAGCGCCCCTCTTTAAAAAACTCACTGCTTGCAACATCTAAAGCAATGAGGATATCCTCGCCAGCACGATAATGAGCCGCTTCAATCGCCTGTAAAATCAAATCCATGGCTTCTTGATTGCTAGATAGATCGGGAGCAAAGCCCCCTTCGTCTCCTACTGCTGTGTTGTAATTTTTTTGCTGAAGAATTTTTTTGAGGTGATGAAAGACCTCCGTACCCATGCGTAAGGCTTCTTTAAAACTAGGTGCTTTGACTGGCATGATCATGAACTCTTGAAAGTCCACATTATTGCTCGCATGTTGCCCACCATTAAGAATATTCATCATGGGTGTGGGCATGGTAAATTTTTCTTTGTGAGCATTACCAAAATGCTCTGCGACATACTCATAGAGTGCTTGGCCTTTAGCAGCGGCTGCGACTTTGGCTAAAGCCAAACTCACACCCAAAAGTGCATTGGCACCTAAGCGTGATTTATTTTCTGTGCCATCTAAATCGATTAAAGTTTGGTCCAAGTCTTTTTGATCAAAGGGAGATTGACCGACTAAAGCTTGGGCAATTTCTTGGTTTACATTTTGGATGGCTTTAAGCACTCCCTTGCCCAAATAACGCTTGGGGTCGGCATCACGCAGCTCAACCGCTTCGTACTCACCCGTTGAGGCACCCGAAGGCACAGCAGCTTGCGCTTGGATGCCGTTATCGAGCTGGATTTCAACTTCAACGGTTGGGTTTCCTCGTGAATCTAAGATTTCAATTGCAGCAATTTTTTTGATTTTTTCATCACTCACTTATAAAAAACCTTATTTTTCATATAGTTGTGTTACAAAATGTCCGACACCGTCGGACATGTCGGACATTTTGCCCTTACTTTTGATACGAACTAACAGCCTAAATATCTTGAAATCACAATACGTTGCACTTCGCTGGTGCCTTCGCCAATTTCTAAGAGTTTTTGATCGCGAAAAAATTTTGCTACCGGATATTCTTCCATTAAACCATATCCACCATATATTTGCACTGCATGGTTTACTACACGATTCATGACTTCGGAGCAATACAGTTTAGCCATGGCAGCTTCCTTCGCAAAGGGGCGCCCTTCGTCTTTTAAAAAGCAGGCTTTGTAAAGCAAATTACGGGCGGCCTCAATCTCCATGGCCATGTCTGCTAGTTTAAAGGCAATGGCCTGGTGCTTACATAAGGGCTTACCAAAAGTCTGACGAATTTTAGAGTGTTCCAGCGCCGCTTCAAAGGCACCTTGTGCGCCACCTAAGCCCATGGCTGCAATGCCTAGGCGTCCGGTATCCAATGTAGCCAACATCATGGGGAAGCCTTGCTCTTTTTCTCCCAAGAGATTTTCTTCGGGGACTTCAACATTATCAAAATATAGTTCAGCCGTGTTAGAAGAGCGCCAGGTAAGTTTTTTATGCATTTCACGGGCGGTAAAACCCGGTGTGCCTTGTTCGACAATAATACAACTCATGCGCTTTTTGCCATCGACATCACTGGTTACTGCTTGCACGGTCACTCCTGCGGTCATGGGATTGGCCGCATTGGTGATAAAGATTTTGCTACCGTTAATAATCCACTTGCCGTTCTTAAGCTCTGCTCGTGTTTTGGAATTTCCCGCGTCACTTCCGGCATCCGGCTCGGTCAGACCAAAACCCCAAAGCTTTTCTCCCTTGCAAAGCGCAGGTAAATATTTTTGTTTTTGGGCTTCAGTGCCCCAGCGGTCAATGGGGTTGATGCCAAGTGCATTTTCTGCTGCGACGGTTGCGGCCTGGCAGC
>JAUHYS010000026.1 GCA_030426445.1 bacterium | reverse complement strand
TTTCTTTTCGGTCGTCCCATAAAACCTCATAGTTTTTAGCTAAAAGCTCGTCATAGATTTTTTGGCTTTGCAAAGAAACTTCTTCGTCCTTCATATTAAGAGAAACCAGGTGAATCTGAAAAGGGGCAATGGGCATGGGCCAAATCATACCATGCTCGTCGTGGTTTTGTTCAATCGCTGCCGCTGCGGTTCGACTCACTCCAATACCATAACAACCCATCACCATCGGAAGCTCTTTGCCGGACTCGTTTTTATAGGTCGCCTTCATGGCTTCTGAATATTTTGTCCCCAAAAAGAAAACCTGGCCAACTTCGATACCGCGATGCTCTTCATAAACACCCCCATGAGGACAAACATCGCCGGCAATCGCACGACGTAAATCTGCAAACTTTGTAACTGAAAAATCTCCTAAATTCACTCCGGTAAAATGCGTGTCTTTTTCGTTAGCCCCGGTGATAAAATCCTGCATCTCCACTAAAGCATAATCAGCATAAACAGGAATTTTAAGTCCAAGCGGACCCGTAAAGCCCATCGCACTTTTTAGCTCGTCATGGATACTAGCTGGGCTGGCGAGCTCGAGCTTTTGGACTCCCGAAACTTGTTGCAACTTTGCTTCGACAAGCTCATGGTCTCCACGCAATAAGACCGCAATCAAGCCTTTTTCGCTTTCAAAGACTAAAGTCTTTACAATATTTTTTTTATCCACTTTTAAAAAGCTAGCAACATCTTCTGCACTCTTCACTTGAGGTGTTGTCACCTTTTTAAATTTTCCGGAGCCCCATGTGTCTTTTGATTTTTCTAAAAAATTATCCGGAGAAACTAAAGGAGCCTTCTCGACATTGGCAGCATAGTTTCCATCGGAATTCACTAAAACGGGGTCCTCTCCACTTTTGGCGAGCACCTGAAATTCATGACTGCGTGACCCACCAATCGCTCCGGTCATGGCTTCAACCGCTTTAAAGTCAAGACCACAACGCTGAAAAATACGTTCGTAGGCCTGATACATTTTATCGTAAGTTTTCAAAGCCGCGGCCTCATCCACATCAAAAGAATAGCCATCTTTCATGATGAACTCACGGCCGCGCATCAATCCAAAGCGAGGGCGAATTTCGTCACGAAATTTAGTTTGAATCTGAAAGAGATTTAAAGGAAGCTCACGGTAAGAGCTGACGTTTTGCCTAACCAAATCCGTGATCGCTTCTTCGTGCGTGGGTCCCATGCAAAAGTCACGCTCATGACGATCTTTAAAGCGCAAAAGTTCTTTACCATAAAAAGACCAACGGCCGGTCTCCTGCCATAACTCCGCAGGCATCACAAGCGGAAGCAAAATTTCTTGCGCTCCATCGCGTAGCATTTCCTCTCGGATAATATTTTTTATTTTTTGCAAGACACGCAAACCCAAGGGCAAAAAGCTATAAATGCCCGCAGCAAGTTTACGTATCATCCCCGCACGTAACATGAGTTGATGACTGATAAGTTCGGCATCCGCTGGAGCATCGCGAAGGGTGGGAATGAGTAATTGAGATTGTTTCATAAACACTTAACTTTCATAAACTACAAGAGAGCATTTCTTCTTTTTTGAGCGCACTTGAAAAATTCTTATCTATAGCAGCCAAAAAGCAAATAAGAATTTTATCACATGAGAATGAATCTGGCGCTTGAAAATTCATTTGTCGGCGAAAAAAAGAAGAAGTGCTCTCTTACCTTTAATAATTCATAACTAAATTTTAAGCTGCCGGGGGATCCATCCAGCGATCATGTTTTTTAATCAGCTCGATCAGTTTTTCATCTGCAATTTGAGAAGGAATATTTTTTTCAACGCATTCTTTACCGACATAGAGATGAATCTTTCCGGGCCCTCCTCCCACATAACCAAAATCCGCATCCGCCATTTCTCCCGGGCCATTGACAATACAACCCATGATCGCAATTTTGACACCTTTGAGATGAGCGGTTTTTTCTTTAATACGTTGAGTCGTCTCTTGTAGATTAAATAAGGTGCGCCCACAAGAAGGACAAGCAATGAATTCCGCCTTAATGATGCGCAATCGACTGGCTTGTAAAATATTAAAGGCAAGCGTTGTGGATTCTTCAATGGGCAGGCCTACAATCTCAATGCTATCACCAATACCGTCCACCAAAAGCGCAGCTAAAATAGAAGCCGCTTCGAGTTGCGGGTTTTGCATCGAAGCCGCATTGACACGCAAATGAATAGGATGTGCTTGCCCGATTTTTTGCAGGCCTAAAGCAAGGCACCGATATTCGGCAATGGGTTGATCCGTGTTTAAACTGATTAAAATATTTTCAAGCTTGTGATCAGTTTTGAGGCCAATTTTTTTTAAGTGCTGAAGAGCCTCATCTGCCGAAGTAAAACTCAGCAAAGCACTTAAGTCAGTTGAGTCAAAGCCTTGGAAGCTCCCTAAAATCACTCGATGATTACTCGCTTGAGAGAGTTGAATTTTAGCTTGCTTATCAAAGGAATCCGGATCAGAGAGCAAAAGCAGATCGGGACAAATATCTTCCTCTTTTTGTTTTTTTAAATAGGCAATGACTTCCGAAGTTTGATCAGGCTCAATCGTTGAAAAAACCGCATAAGGGTTTTGCCCTCCCACTTTTAAGGCTCCTATTTGAAATTCTTTAGCAGCTCTTCGCTGCCGTGTAATCGTGTCCCAGGCAATTTCAATAGGCTCTTGCCGGGTCGTGTCGAGTTGTTTTTTTTGAGACAGAGAAATTTCATTAAATTTTCTTGCAAGTTGATAAGCTACCGGAATTTCGTGAATGGAATCTTCAGTGAGAGAAACACGAATGGTATCACCGATGCCATCTTCGAGCAAAGCGCCAATTCCCAAGGCAGATTTAATCCGGCCATCTTCGCCCTCCCCGGCTTCGGTCACACCCAAATGAAGCGGGTAGTCCATGCCGAGTTCGTTCATGCGCTGCACTAAAAGCCGATAAGCCGCAATCATGATAAAGGGACTGCTGGCCTTCATCGAAAAAATCATTTGATCAAAACCTTCGGATTCGCAAATTCGGGCAAACTCTAAAGCCGACTCCACCATGCCCTCGGGCGTATCTCCGTAGCGATTCATAATGCGATCACTGAGTGACCCGTGATTGGTACCGATGCGAAGAGCGGTTCCATTTTTTTTGAGTTTTTGAACTAAGGGAATAAATTTTTCTGCCATGCGTTCGAGTTCGTTTTCATACTCACTATCTGTATATTCTTTTACGGCAAAAAGTTTGCGGTCTGCGTAATTTCCGGGATTAACTCGAACCTTTTCAACATAGTCGGCAGCCACCATAGCCGCTTGCGGAGTAAAGTGAATATCCGCAACCAGCGGAACCCCAATGCCTTTGGCTCGCAGTTGCGCCCGAATATTTTTTAGGTTTTCTGCATGGTGAATCGTAGGCGCAGTAATCCGCACAATCTCACAGCCGGCTTCTACCAAGCTCATCGTCTCGCTCACCACAGCTTCGGTATCTTTGGTATCCGCAATCGTCATGGACTGAATGCGAATGGGATTGTCACCCCCAACTCCAACATCCCCCACTTTGACCTCGCGGGTTTTTCGACGTTGGTATTGAAATAAACTTGGGGTATAGAGCATAAATAATCCTTATTAAAATAGCTTAAACAAGTGCATACAAAGCTTGATAGAGAATATCAAGACTGAAAATAATTTCAAACGCCCCCTAGCCCCCTCTTCATCTCAAGAGGGGGAAATTCAATAGGGTATTCTTATAATAAAATTTAGCTTGGTAGGCTCGATTAAACTTAATAGCATGTTTTTCTCATTAACTTTGATTAATAGTTCCCCCTCTTGAGATGAAGAGGGGGCTAGGGGGCGTTTGAAAAAACTTACAAAGCATCTAAAATCAATTGAGCCAGTTTTTTTGAAATCTTGGCAGTTTTAGATATTTCGTCTACCGAGGCCTGCCGAAGTTTTTTAAGACTGCCAAACTTTTCTAATAATTTTCTCTGCCGTGCTTTTCCAATACCAGGAATTTTTTCTAATGGAGATTCAAGACTCTGTTTTTGACGATGGCGCCGATGAGTTTGAATAGCAAAACGATGGGCCTCGTCACGAACATGAGTGAGTAGCTTCAACTCAGCCGAATTCTCTCTAAAAATAACTGGATTCATTCTTCCAAAAAGAAAAACTCTTTCTTGGCTGCGTTTTGTTTCGTCTGTTCTTATTTCAGAATCTAAAAGTCGGCTCTTGGCGAGAGAAATTAAATCGATTTTTTCATCCATTTCCCGATCTTTTAAAGCCTGCATCGCCGCATTGAGTTGACCTTTGCCTCCATCAATCACTATTAAATCGGGAGGCTGCCAAGCTTGAGATTTTTTTAACTCTGAACTCGCTTTATTTAAACGACGAGAAAGGGCTTCGTAAAGAGAAGCAAAATCATTCGCTCCTTTAACTTGCTTAATATGAAAGCTACGATAAAATTTTTTTACCGTCTTGCCATCTATAAAAGTCACCATCGAAGCCACCGAATCTTTCCCTTGAAAGTTGCTAATATCGTAGCACTCCAATCTTTTGGGAACTCTGTTCAAGTTAAGCTTCTTTTGTAAATTTTCTAAAGTCGACAAAGTACTTTTTTGCTTTTGCAGATTTTGCTCAAAATAATTTTGTGCATTTTTATTGGCTAAATTGAGTAAGGCTTTTTTCTCACCTCGTTGGGGAAGCAGTACACTCACTTTTTTTTGAGAACGCTCGCCTAATAGATCTTCTAATAAGTTAGAATCTTCTAAAGGCATCGGAAGCAAAAGCTCTTTGGGTATCAGGTTAGCTTCTTCATAATATTGAGCGATGAAAGAACTGATCGTTTCCTGAATACTTGTATAAGCTTTTAAAGAAAAATTTTGAGTACTTTGCAAAACACCTTCTCGTACCCTCATTAAGGACAAAATCAATTGCTCATGATCCCAATAAAAACCCAAAACATCTCGATTGCTTTTATCGTGACGTTGCACCTTTTGTTTTTCAAAAGTCTTTTCAATCTTTTTTAATAAATCACGGTAGCGTGCTGCTTCTTCAAAATTTTGCTGGGAAGCCGCAAGCTTCATTTGTTCAAATAATTGTTTTTTGAGTTGATGGTGTTTTCCCATTAAAAACAAACGTACCTGCTCTGCAATTTTTTGATAGTCTTCCACCTTAATCAACCCCACACAGGGTGCATCACAACGTTTGATTTGATACTGGATACAAGGCCGAACACGATTGCGGTAATCATGGTCCGAACAATTACGCAGACGAAAATGGGTCTCGATAAAATCGACTATTTCGCGGCAAGTGGCCGCGGAAGTATAAGGTCCAAAATAAAGATTGCCATCTTGGCGAATTCTTCTGGTGACATAAAGACGCGGTACAGAGTGCTGGGTATCCATTTTAATACTGACATAACTTTTATCGTCTTTAAGATCGACGTTATAACGCGGACGGTGTTTTTTGATGAGAGTATTTTCTAACAGCAAGGCCTCTTTGACATTGTCTGTGACAATGGTTTCGATCTTTTTGACTTTGTTCATCAAAAAAGCAATCTGATAGCGAGAGTAAACTTCTTTAGAAAAATAACTGCGTACCCGCGAACGTAACTGTGAAGCCTTACCAATATAAAGGATTTCGTCTTTTTGCCCCTTCATTAAATAAACTCCCGGGGTTTGGGGAAAATGCGAAAGTGAATTTTTGAGTTCAGTGAAAATCATAAAATTAGTTTGTGGCTTTTTGAGCCTGTTCTTGACCTATTTTATAATAATACTGCAAAACATCTTCGTGACGCAGATAACCTAATACTTTTAGTTTAGTCTCTTCTTTTTTAACGACAGGAATTTTATCAAAATCAGAATCCATCAGACCACTCATCGCATGGTAAAGAGAATCTTCTTCGGTGACATAAGAAGTTACCGGTGTCATAACATCGTGGATTAAAAATAATTTCTCGCTGTCTTTCAGTTCTTCTTCTAAATTAGCAAACTGTTTTAAGCTGAAGAGGCCGACTAAAAAGCCTTCGTTATTTTTTACAATAAAGTCACTTTGCCGAGTCGTTTGCATGAGCTTTTGAATTTGGCCCAAAGGCATGTGATCTTCGATGATGGCTCGACTGTGATAGTTTTCTCCAAAAGCCTCCCCGACTTGCATATGCTTTAAATTTTTTGGATTCATATCCCAAAGATGGGCCTTGGAAGAAAACTTATTATTGACCTGATTTTCATATAAAGAAAATTTATGAGAAAGTATTAAAGAAATCACCGCCACAATCATTAAGGGAGGCAATAACTCGTAACCACCCGTCATTTCGGTGACCATGACTAAAGCACCTAATGAAGCATTGGTGACCGAGGAAAAAAAAGCAGCCATACCTACAATAACAAAAGGAGCTACTGAAGGAACCCATTGAGGAAAAAAGTGATGAAAAATAATTCCAAAAAAACCACCTAACATCGCGCCAATAAAAAGGGTGGGAACCAGAGCACCTCCGGATGCCCCTGACTTAACTGTAATACTGGTTGTAATCATTTTTAATACAGCCAAACCTAATAAAAACAAGGCTCCCAAATACCAAACTTGAGGGTAACGTCCATCCACCACCGCTTGAATGACTCCCAGTCCTTCTCCAATGGCATGAGGAAAGAAAAGACCAATGGCGCCAATCATCAAGCCTCCGATGACAGTCTTTAAAATAGGGTGAATTTTGATTTTTTCAAAAATATGCGTCCCAAACCCTCGAAAAACCCGAATAAAAACAAAACCAGCTACCGAACAAAAAATGGCTAAAAAAACGTAAAAGAATAATTCAATTGGAGAACGAAAAATATTGTCGGTAAAGCGAATGCTGTGTCCAAAACCTAAAACAGAAGAATAAATAGTATAAGCAGTGACAGAGGAAATAATACAAGGCAACAAGGCATCACTTTCAAAATCTTCTTTATACAAAACCTCCACCGAGGTAATCGCACCTCCGAGTGGAGCCCTAAAAATCGCACCCAAGCCCCCTGCGGCTCCAGCCAGCAAAAAAGTGCGTTGGGCTCGCGCCCCTACTTTTAAAAACTTTCCGTAAAGTGTCCCCAGTCCACCACCAATCAAGGCCATGGGCCCCTCTTTTCCCACAGACCCACCCGATGCGATAGTAAAATAAGAGGCCATAAATTTAAGCAAGGGAGCTCGCTTGCGCATATTCCCCCCCTGATTATGAAAGCTATCCAAGAAATGATCAATCCCCGTGCCTTTTGCTTCAGGTCCCAAATAATGAATGATTAAGCCCACTAATAACCCGCCTAAAGTAGGGATCACTAATACCCACAATTGCGGCCATTCACGAACATAGGTTATAAAATATTGCAGGGCAGTTTGAGGGTCATCCATTGAAGAATGAGCAAGGTGGTGGAATAAAAAATCTTTTGTATAGTGTATACAAGAATGAAATAACAATGCCTCAATACACGTTGCACATCCAATCAAAAAAGAATAAAAATAAATTGTACGCTGGTTAATAGTAAAAAAGATTTTTTTTAGGAAACTCAAATTTTTCATGACTCATTATTTTAAGAAAATAAATTAAAGGTACAGACATGCAAAAGGATAAAAAAAGTCAATCTAGCTCGATTGTCTCACATCGCAGTTCTCTCATCGAGCCTTTTATTGCAATGGATATTTTAGAGGAAATAAAAGCTCTGCAAGAAAAAGGCAAAGATATAATTAGTTTTTCTATTGGGGAACCCGACTTTCCGACTCCAGCAGCCATTAAAATCGCAACTCAACAAGCTGTTGACGAAGACTTTACATTTTATACACACTCTTTGGGCTTAAAGCAACTTCGTGACGCCATAGTTCAGCACTATCAAAAACGCTATGGAGTCACACTTTCTCCCGAACAAGTTTTAGTCACTTCTGGGACCTCCCCTGCCATGCTATTATGTTTTGGAGCTTTGTTGGATCCAGGCGATGAGGTGATTCTTTCTAACCCCTGTTATCCTTGCTATCCCAATTTTATTAAATTTTTGGGAGGAAAAAATATCTATGTCAATGTTTACGAAGAAGAGGCCTTTGCCTATCGGCCCAAAGATGTTGCAAAAAAAATCACCGCTAAAACCAAAGCAATTTTAGTCAACTCGCCCAGCAACCCAACCGGCTGCTTGGTTCCAAAAGAAACTTTAGCTTCTTTAGCTAAGTTAGGAAAATACATTGTCAGCGACGAAATTTATCACGGGCTGAGTTACGAAAAAAAAGAACACTCGATTTTAGAATTTACCGACCAAGCTTTTGTCTTAAATGGTTTTTCCAAAGCCTATGCCATGACAGGCTTTCGTTTGGGCTATTTGATTGCGCCCAAAGAATTCATGAAGCCTTTGCAAAATATGCAACAGAGTTTTTTTATCTCGGCTTCGAGTTTGGCACAAAAAGCGGGTATCGCGGCTTTGACTCAATGCAGTGCCGAATTAAAGGCAATGAAAGCTTCACTTAACGAGCGCCGCCTCATCATGCTAGAAGGCCTGAAGAAACTCGGCTTTAGAATTACCGTCAATCCGAGCAGTGCCTTTTACATCTTTGCCAATATCAAACACTTTAGCCAAGACTCGTTTGCTTTCGCTTGGGACCTTTTACACGAAGCCGGCGTTGGCATCACACCTGGAGTTGACTTTGGTTCTCAAGGAGAAGGCTATGTGCGTTTTTCTTATATTTGTGAACCCCAACGGATTAAAGAAGGCCTCGAACGCATCAAGGCCTTCTTAAAAAGCAAAAAGCTAATATAAAACTATCTACTCGTAGAGAGTTTCATTCCCCACCGCATCCAGATCCTGGTTTTCACGAACAACATTGCTTTCTTCATAGCTCTGACTGGAGCTTAATGTGCTCTCTTCGATATAGGAATTTTCTTGCTGCTTACTTTTCTTGCCCGTGAAAAAGTTTTTCACCATGACACCAAACTTTTTAAAACCGCGACCCGTGGCCACACCCGCTTTTTTAAAGGCTCTTCCTGTGGTCACACCGGCTTTTTTGAAACCTCGGCCGGTTGCTTTGGCTCCATTTTTAAAACCTCTTCCCACTTTTTTAAATCCACCCGAAAAATCATCTTTGGCTTCAGCTGCAGGTGTCCCCACATCAATGCCTTCACTTTGATTGATTTGACTTGCACTGGGATAAGTTTCGCTTTGAAGCGCCGCTGTATTTAAGTCGGTTTCGACAATTTCCTCAGCTGCATAAGTTGATAAAGAAGAACCCAGAAATAAGGTTAACGTAAATAGACACAAAAATTTAGAAAGGGATTTTAGACGGAAAAACATACCATCCTCCTTTGGTTTAAAGGTGACAACTTCAGTGTCTCCGAAATAACATAGCTAAAAAAAAATGCAACTGATAAGGCGATCCATTCAATTGCGCATTCGCAAAAAAACGCTATTTATTGGTTTTTTTAAAATAACGAAAAGAATTTATTTATAAATTTCAATAAGTTACATTTACAACTTGTCGGACGACGTCCGACAAGTCCGACATTTGAATTGATTTTTAATGGGGGTTGAAGCCTAAAAAAGGCATGCTATCTTAATTTTTAAAATACCTAAGAAGAGATGTCAATATAACTTCGACAGCAGATAATTTTAAGGCTCGATAAAATGACTGCGAGGATGGATGGGGTACTTTTGACAAAACTCAGAGATCAGTTTTTTGCCTTCGGCATCGACTTCTTTAGGGAGTTTGATTTCTAAAATGACATATTGGTCCCCTACCCCGCCCCCTTTCCGGTGAGGCGCGCCTTTGCCTTTAAGACGTAATTTTTGGCCACCTTGTGCTCCCGCAGGAATTTTCATCTTTATCGAACCACTGGGGGTGGGAACCGTTATGGAAGCCCCATTGATGGCTTCCTCTAGAGTAATAGGAAGGTGCAAGAAAACATCATCGCCTTCACGTTTAAAATAAGGGTGCGGTTTGACTAAAATTTCTAAAAACAGGTCTCCCGGTGGCCCTCCCGTAGGAGAAGCCCCTCCCTTACCGGCTAAACGAATTTTTGCTCCGGTATTGACACCCGCAGGAATCTTAACATTAATTTTTTGCGTATGCTTAGCTTGGGGGAGTGCAATTTTACTAATCTTGCCTTGTATGGATTCGACAAAATCAATTTCCATCCGATATATTTGGTCTGCCCCCTTTTGAGGAGGAGCAGATGCACCTCCCCTAGATTGCCGCCTTGAAGAAGCTCTGGACCCCATACCAAAAATATCCCCAAAGATATCACCTAAATCTCCGGATTCAAAACGCTGTCCCTTGTTCTGTTGGCTCCCAGAAAAAAAACTAGAAAAATCAAAATCACTAGGCCCTTGCCCCCCGTAATTGCTGTAATATTGCCTGCCTCCTCCTGGACTCGCACCTGCCGCGCCAAACATATCGTACTCTTGTCGTTTTTTAGCATCACTTAAGACGTCATAGGCCTCTGAGATTTCTTTAAATTTATTTTCTGCATCTTGATTACCCTTATTGACATCCGGGTGATATTTTTTTGCCAGTTGTCGATAAGCCTTTTTAATGTCTTGCGCATTGGCTTTTCGCTCAACTCCCAACACTTTGTAATAATCTTTGTTTGCCATAGCTAAAATTAATATAATGCGGATAGAACTTCTGACAAGGGGAATTGTATAATCTAGCTTATATTTTTTTAGTTTATTAAGTGACTCGTGTGATATAATCGTGGCTAGAGGTCTCAATACGAACCGTATCGCCTTCACTAATAAAAGGAGGTACTTTTACCTGAAGTCCGGTTTCTAAGATCGCGGGTTTGTATCGACTGGTAGCGGTCGCGCCTTTTAATTCGGGTTCGGTCTCTTTGACTTTTAAAGCCATTGTGTTGGGCAAATTGATACCGATACTTTTGCCTTCGTAAAAAGTCACTCCAATGACGGCTTCTGGCAAGATAAAGTGAACCGCATCCCCTACCTGATCCACTGGCATAATGATCTGCTCGTAATTTTCGATATCCATAAAATGAAAGCCTTCCGTATCCTGATACAAAAACTGCATTTTTCTTTCGGGCAATGAAATCCGCTCGACCTTGTCGGAAGAACTAAAGCGGACTTCTGCCTGATCTCCTGTCAAAAGATCGCGGAGTTTAGTCTGCATAAGTGCGCGTTTATTCCCGGGGGTACGGTGAATGGCTTCCATGACATAATAGGGCTTCCCTTGATACTCGATAATCATTCCAACACGAATTTGATTGCCACTTAACATATTTTAAACTCCTTTTCATTGATCTTTAATAAAGATAGCTTAGATTGACCACGAATGAAACTATATTACATATTTGCAAGCTAAAAACAAAAATAGTTTGAAATCTTAATTGACTTGAGTATGAGATAAAACACCCTATTTTTTTAGGGAGGGAAGGAAACTCAATAACACTTAAAGGAAGTTTTATGTCAAATACACTTACAGATGGCATTCGCATTGAAGTGACAAGTGAATACCTGATCGAACACTCTGACCCCCAAAATCAACACTATGTTTTTGCTTATCACATCAAAATATCCAATGAAGGTGATGAAACCGCGCAATTACTCCGCCGCCACTGGTACATTACGGATGCCTTGGGTAAAGTTGAAGAAGTCGAAGGTCCCGGCGTCATCGGACAAACTCCGATTCTGTCACCAGGAGAAAACTTTGAATATACGAGCTTTTGCCCTCTAAAAACTCCCATTGGCAGTATGCACGGAAGCTATCAAATGAAAAGAAACGACGGTAGCTTTTTTAATGCAAATATTGCAAGCTTTCATCTAAAAGCAAACTACACCTTACATTAAGGAATTCACTATGGTCACCATGAACCTCGAATATTTAGATCATCTCAGAGTCAAAGCCGCTCACGGCCCTTCAAAAACTCAGCTCATCACCGATGCCCCAAGCGATAATCATGGAAAAGGAGAAAGTTTTTCTCCGAGCGATCTTGTTGCAACTGCTTTGGGAGCGTGTATCATCACGATGATGGGAATCAAAGCACAGCAACATCAAGTCAAACTCACAGGTTTAACAGCGCAGATAGAAAAAATAATGAGTTCCGACTCTCCTCGGCGAATCAAAAAAATCATCTGTCAGTTCAGTTGTAAGGCCAAGGTTGATAAAAAAATGCAAACCATATTACAGCGCACGGCCATGACTTGCCCGGTAAAAGAATCCCTCAATCCAGAAATCGAGCTGGATATTCAGTTTAAATGGAATCAATAAAAAAGTGGCTTAAGAAAAACTTCCGTAAAACAAGCACCAACCTTCTTCTTGCTCTTCATAGTCAATTTCAAAATCGCGGTAAGCTTCTAACCACTGCTTTCTTTCGCTCTCTAAAATTCCAGAAAATAATAAGGTTGCTCCAGGCAAGGAGCGGGTTTTCATTTCCTCTTTTAAATGAATCAAGGTGGAAGCCATTATGTTAGCCACAATGAGGGAGTAACGCTCAGACACTTCTGAAAGCTGAGAGTAAAGTGTAATATCTTCTATCTCATTAAGGGCAAAATTCTCTTTAGCTAACTCACTGGCTAAAGAAGAAATCTCTACAGCATCGACTTTTTTAGCATGGGCTAACTTTACGAGAATGGCTAATATCCCCGTCCCTGTCCCAATATCCAAAACTTTTTTATCCTCAAGATTAATTTGTAATAGCTTTTTTGAAACTAAACCCGTGGTGGGGTGTAAACCCGTTCCAAATGCAGCTCCATGCTTTAGATAAATTCTTTTTTTGCTATGAGAAGAATCCAGTTGAAGCCTATTCTTATAACTAGGTGGACAAATTTCAAAGTCTGAACCGATTAAAACCGGGGCTTCTTCGTAAACACTATGATGGTCTACCGCGATTCCAAAACTTGAAAATTTTATTTCATAAGAGGGCAAGGAACAACTTTGGACCTTGGTTTTAAGCTGCTTAATACCTTGTTCGTCCTCAAAGTAGCTCTTTATTTCTATTTTAATATCAGATTTAGAGCCCACATTTTTTAGCTCTTCAATGCCTACGCTCCCGATAGAAAAAAGAAACTCTTTCCAAGCGGGGCAAGATTCTTGGGGAAGGATTAAATCGAGAACATGGTAATATTGATAAGATTGAATGATATTAAGCATTACGCATTTTACGCTGCTGGCCGATGACTTCATCTAATTTAAGACGTTTAATTTTATACTCTAACGTTTTACGATGAATACCTAATTTTTCAGCCGCATTCTCTTGATGCCATCTTTCTTTTTCTAAAACCCGTAAAATAAAACCCCGCTCGAAAGCATCTGTGGCGATTTTAAGACGGTCTTTAGGTTCACCATTCATGGTTTTAATCATGCTTGGATCAGAAAATTGATAGTCTAAAGGAATATCCTCCGACTTAATTAAATCCGTTGGGTGAATGGCCAAAAGCCTGGCAACTAAGTTTTCCAGTTCGCGAATATTTCCCGGCCAATCATATTGGGCAAGCACAGAAAGCGCCTCTTGGCTAAACTTGACTTCGCGGCCATATTTTCGATTATAACGTTGAGTAAATAAATCCACAAATAAAGGCAGGTCTTCAATACGTTCTCTTAAAGGAGGTAAGATAACAGGAATGACATTAAGACGATAATATAAATCTTCCCGAAATTTACCTTCTTCTATTTCCTTTTTTAAATTTTTA
>JAUHYS010000025.1 GCA_030426445.1 bacterium | reverse complement strand
AAAGCAAGGTCTTATGCATTTACGCTTCCCCAGGTTAAAAAAGGTGCCTTAATGACCAGCTTTAGCGGCATGAAAACAGCTGCTTTGGAACACTACAAAGTTATCCAGCAAACAACTCCGTCTAAAGGAGAAAAAGATTCAGTATTTAACGAAGCCTGTGCAGATCTTGCAGAAAGTTTTCAGAATGCAGCAGTGCGTGCTCTTTATCGTATGATTATGCGTGCTCTTGAAGCCTTTCCCAGTACAAAAAATTTAGTGATTGCAGGAGGGGTTGCCTGTAATCAGGCGGTACGTCAATCACTTCAATCTCTTTGTGATCAACAAGGTGTACAATTTTTTTACCCTAGCCCTAAGTTTTGTACCGATAATGGGGCCATGATTGCTTATGTCGGAGAGCGCTACTTACTTGAAGCTAAGACAAGTCCAAAAGATATCAATGCTTACGCAAGACTGAGCTTGGATGCTTTAGTATAGAGGAAAATAAACATGGCACGAAGGCCCTGGGGACAACACTTTCTCCAAGATCAGCGCATCATTCATAAAATCATTCGTGCTTTAGAAATTCAGGAGCACGAGACAATTTTAGAAATTGGCCCAGGAAGAGGGGCTTTAACTTTTTCTTTGGCTAAATCAACAGCAAATTTGGTTGCCGTAGAAATTGATAAAAAGATGATTGATAAGCTCGAAGCTCAGAGAGATCGCTTAGAGTCCGTAGAAATCATTCATCAAGATTTTTTAAAAATGTCCTGGCAAGACTTGTGCAGCTCTACTGGTGAAAATTTTAAAGTCGTTTCTAATTTGCCTTACCAAAGCTCAACCGCAATTTTATTAAAACTTTTTCACGTACTTACGGCCGTCTTACCGTGATTACACAAATCTTTGCCAAAGTAAAAAAAGTTTGTGAAGTTTCGACTCAGGCTTTTTATCCACCACCCGAAGTAGAAAGTAGGGTCTTACAATTTGACCTCTACCCTAAGCCACTCATTAATAGAGAAGATTTACTTAGCTTTGAAGCATTCTTGTCACAAGCGTTTCAACATAAACGCAAGCTTTTACGCAATAATTTAAGTGCGTCATACTTTCAATTAACTCGAGAAGAACTCGATCATATCCTCATCCAAAAATTGCACTCTTTAAAAGTGAGAGCGGAAGAGATTCCATTGGATCAGTGGGTAGATTTATTCTATCAACTTAAATAGCATTTTTTTCTTTTATAAATTTTGGGATCTCTTTTAAGATTTCTACCAGTTGATCAAAGTACATTGGTTTTTTATAGTAAGCTTGGGCTCCGTATTTTTTGGTAATGTAAGAATCCATATCGTGACTAGAGTTGGTTAATATCACAATCGGAATTTTATTAAATTCAGAAGAATTTCGAATTTCTTTTAGGGTTTCACGACCATCTTTACGTGGCATATTAAGATCGAGAATAATAATAGATGGTTGGGGTGCTTTTGCTTCTTTGCCCTGTGTGTGATGAAGATATTTCATCAGTTCTTCACCGTCTTTAACTCTATTTAACTGGAAGTTGAGCCGAGCTTCATGAAAAGCTTCTTGAGTTAGCAGAAAGTGGTCATCATTATCTTCGGTGATGAGGATGGTTTTTTTCTTAGATATCTCCCTAATCATTTTTGTTTCCTTCTTTATAGCTCAAAGTGACTTTTTAACCTGGTGTGTTCGTGGTAAGGTAAAGTCGATTTTCGTTCCCTGGTTTTTTTGACTGGAGGCCTCTATTTTTCCACCATGAACTTGAACAATTTTTTCACAAATCGTCAGACCCATTCCGCTGCCAGTATACTCTTCTTGATTATGTAAACGCAAAAGAGGTGTAAAGATTTTCTTATTAAATTTTGATTCAAATCCGATTCCATTATCTTTAATAGAAATTTTAGTAAATTCTTTGGAGATATTTTCTGAGGCAATAGAAATCTCTGTTGGACGATTTTTTTCTGAAAATTTGAGACTATTAGAAAGTAAATTGAGAAAAAGGCGATGAATTTTTGAGCTGTCTCCTCTGACTGTAGGAAGATGGGAGCTTTCGATGTGCGTTTTTTTTTCTTGCAGTTTAATTTGTAGGTCAGAGATGACTTCCGAAACAATCAGATTGAGATCAACTTCTTCGAAGGGACGTTTTCTTGTAGAAATACGTGCATATTGTAAAAGGTCATTTGTTAACTGATGCATTCTCAGTGCTGAATTTTCAATTCTGGAGAGGTAATCTATGAGGCGGGGTTCGGTATTTTTCTGAATCAATGAACGACAACGTTCACTAAAGGCTACAATAAGATTGAGCGGCTCTTGTAAGTCATGAGATGCGACATAGGCAAACCTTTCTAATTCCCGGTTGGATTTTTGTAAGGCTTGAGTTTTTTGTTGAAGGGCTTGTTTAGCTTTTTGGTGTTCGTGGGTTTCTAGAGCCAGCGCTAGCATATCTGCGATGGAGGTTGCAAACTCTTGGTCTTCCTTAGACCAATCGCGGTGACTCCGAGTGTGTTCATGACAGACAATACCTATGATATTACCTTGCAATCGAACCGCGACATCCATCATAGAGTAGATATCAAAACTTTTTAAGTAATCTTGAAACTCTGAAGTTCTTGGATCTAAGCGGGCATCATTTGCAGCGAGGTGTCGACTTTCTTCCAGTGCTTTAAAATATCTCGGATAATCAAGAGCTTTTAAAGTATATCCGCTTCTAAACTGTTCCTGACTCAAGCAAAACATGCTTTTACAGGTTATTTCGCTTCTTTTTTTGTTATAGAGCCAAAAGCTTATCCGCTCTACATTAAGGGTTTCTGAAGTAACTTTAAGAATTTTATTGATGGTTTCATCGAGATGGCCGTAGTCCATTTTAGTGAGTAAGAGTAGTCCGCGTTGATAGCGAGCGGCTTGTTCAGACCTTTTTTTAATACTAGAGAATTCTTCTTTACGTTGTTCTGTAATATTAGCGGCATGACCAATGGTCCCAATCAATTTTTTTGTTTCATCATATAGCGGGCTGACGTGACATTGGTAGTATTCACCCTCCCAATGTAAAATATACTCCGCAATTTCTCCTTTTAGGGCTTTAAGATGACCTCGAATGGCTGGGTAATCCGTTGAATCAGTTTTAAAAAATTCCTGAAGAGTCATCCCTAGGTAGTTTGGATGATTTTTTTTAAAACTTTTAGCTTCTTTTCCTCCTGATGAAGTATAACGGAGATCTAAATCAGTGGTCCATATTCCACCTGGCATTTGATCAAATAGCAGAGCTAAATTTTCGAGATTCATATAGACTTCCTTAGTTATAAACTCAGTCTTAATATTTTAACTTAGCTTGAATTCCGAGGTAAACCATTTAAAATAAAAATGTTTGAAACGTTAATTTTTTTGGCAGAAAAAAGTTTTATTGAAACTGTGTTTTGTGATATAGAGAAAATGAAATATATATCATTAAAGAAATATATATCATTAAAAAGAGAGGCGGGATTGAACTCATTAAGTTTAAAAGCTAGCAAGAAATCCGTATTGATTGTAGATGATAATCCTGATTTTAGCCTTTTTATAAAGGAAATATTAGAAGAAAATGGGTTTGACTGTGCGATTTCTTTTTCTCCAATGGAAGCCTTACAGCACGTAAAAAAATCAACTCCTGATCTTATTTTATTAGATTTAATGCTTCCTGGTATGAGTGGTCACGGATTAATGCGCCAACTTAAAAATAATGTTGAAACTGCACTAATTCCGGTTGTGGCTCTTAGTGCTTTAAGAGACGAAGATGTCATTGAAGAAATGTTGGATTTAGGAGTCACAGAGTATCTCACTAAGTCTTGCTCAGTAAAACGTCTAGTCTCGACTCTAGAAAATTGTCTCACCTAGCTATCATAAAACTCGATTTTTTTAATAATGTTTACTCGATAGGAATTTCAGCATTAGCTGATTTCTTTTTCTTGTTTTTATTAGCAGTACGAGGAGTCTTGAGTATTCCTGTTTTTAAATAGAGTTCAGCAGCCTGAAGTTGATGATCTTTCTTAGGGACCCCAAGGTGTGAGTAATGTTCGGGTTCGTAAAGCACTTCCAAATCAGGTTTAATCCCTTTGCCATGAATAGATTTTCCTTTTGGAGTGTAATACTTTGCAATAGTCAGTTTAAGTCCAGTTTTTTCACCCAAGTCAATGACGGTTTGAACACTCCCTTTACCAAAACTGGTTTGCCCAATGACTTTAGCACGATGATTTTCTTGGAGTGCAGCTGCTAAAATTTCTGAAGCAGAAGCAGAACCTTCATTGATTAAAATGACTAAAGGGTAAGTAAAGTAAACGCCATCTTCTGTGGCTCTTTGGACTTCTTTGGGGGTGCCGCTGCGGCCTCGCGTTGAGACAATGACACCCGATTCTAAAAAAAGATTCGCCATGCCGACGGCTTCGCTTAACAGACCGCCTGGGTTGTTTCGCAAATCTAAAATAATAGGAGTTTTGGGTAAGCTTTTATATTCTAATAATTTTTTTTCTAACTCGAGAGTACTGCCTTCTTGGAAATTAGTGAGGCGAATATAAATAGCTCCCGAAGTCAAAGTCTTGCTTTCGACACTTTTCAGTTGAATGGTTTCACGTCTGAGAGAAATAACTAAAGGCTTTTTGAGACCTTCTCGCCAAATCGTCAGTTTGATACGACGGTTTTTATTTTCTCTTAGTTTACGTGACGCTTCAACCAGGTTCATTCCTTTAGTCGAATGTTCATTGATTTTTAGGATACGGTCTCCCGGGCGAATGCCTGCTTTGGCTGCCGGACTGCCTTCTAAAGGACTGACTACAGTGACAATGCCGTCCTTTAAAGTGATTTCAATACCTATTCCTCCAAATCGTCCCGTGGTATCACTTTTGAGTTCTTGATAAACATCAGGAGTTAAAAAAATGCTATAAGGGTCTAAGGTATCCATCATGCCTTGGACGGCACCATAAATGAGTTTATCGCCGTCGATTTCTTCGATGTACTCAGTTTCTACCAAGTAAATAGCTTTGGTAAATAAATCTAGGGATCGATAGATTTTATCCTGAAGAGCATGCAGAACGGGCTGAGTCACTCCTAACAAATAGCCACCCATAAAGCTAAAAAATAAACTTGCTATGATAGCTATACGTGAGAACTTTGATTTCAAATTGACTCCCATTTTGTATTTTATTTATTTTTTTACAAATTTTAAAGCGGTTTCAAAAATATCATCGGCAGTCAAATGATAATGCTTAAGTAAAGCTTGGGCGCTTCCCGATTGTCCAAATTCGTCTTTTACTCCCATGCGGTAGACCGCAATCTTGGCTTCTTCACAAAGAAGTTCGGCAATGGCTGATCCCATACCCCCTAAAATGGAATGTTCTTCAACAGTTAGGACTTTACTTGACTTCAGTGTATATTTTTTAATGGTATCAATATCCAAAGGTTTAATGGTCGCTAAGTTAAGTACGGTGCAGTGAATGTTTTTTTCTGCTAAGTTTTTTGCGGCTTCTAAACTAGGGGCGACCATATTTCCACAAGAGACAATAACAAGGTCCTCACCCTCTTGCAAGACCTTAGCTTTACCTACTTGAAACTGGTAAGTCTCATCGAATAGTACTGGGGCTCCTGCACGTGAAAGACGGACATAAACAGGGCCATCCAAATTTGCTATTTGGTGTATTACTTGTTGTGTTTCCGTGGCATCTGCTGGAACAATGACTGTCATGTTGGGAAGGGCACGCATAATACAAATATCGACAAGACTTTGGTGGCTAGCGCCGTCTTCTCCTACGGTTAATCCAGAGTGGGTTGCGCAAATTTTGACGGGTAAGTGGGGATAGGCAATTGAGTTGCGGACAATTTCGAAGGCTCGACCTGTGGCAAACATAGCAAAGGAAGAAGCATAAGTAATTTTTCCGCAAAGTGCCAAACCGGCTGCGGTTCCCATCATATCTTGTTCAGAAACTCCCATATTAAAAAAACGTTCGGGAAAGGCTTTAGCAAAGTAACCTGTTTTTGTTGAGCAGGAAAGGTCCGCATCCAATACGACGACATCAGGGTTGCTGTGGCCTAATTCGACTAAAGCTTTTCCGTAGGCTTCGCGAGTAGCAATTTTTTCACTCATTTTTAAGCTCCTAATTCCTTTAAGGCTTCTTGAAGTTCTTCATCATTGGGGGCAACGCCATGGTATTTAGGTTTATTCTCAAAAAGAGAAACTCCTTTACCCAATATGGTCCTTGCAATGATCATAGCAGGTTGATCTGTAACGGCTTTCGCCCAATCAAAGGCGTCTAAAATTTCTTCATAATTGTGGCCATCGATTTCTCGTACGGCCCAACGGAAAGCCTCGAATTTTTCTTTTAGAGGCATGACATTTTTGATCTGATCATTAAAACCATCGATTTGAATATTATTATAATCTAAAATTCCGATGCGATTATCTAGACGGTGGTGGCCTGCGCTGAGTGCAGCTTCCCAAAGCATGCCTTCTTGGGATTCTCCATCTGAATGAAAAGAGTATGAGGTGAAATTTTTATTCGTCAGGCGTGCGGCAAAAGCAATCCCGTTAGCAATCGACATCCCTTGACCTAAAGAACCCGTTGACATTTCGATCCCCCAATCAACGTTAAGCTTAGGGTGGCCTTGGAGTGGGCTTCCTAATTTTCGTAACTTAGCCAGTTCTGTTTTGGGGAAATAACCCGCTTCTGCCAAACAAACGTAAAGCGCAGGGCAAGTATGGCCATTGGCTAAAATAAAACGATCGCGATCTGGCCAATGAGGGTTTTGCGGGTCGTGATTCATAACACTAAAATAGAGAACCGTCATGAGATCCATCATACCCAAAGGGCCACCAGTATGACCACAGCCTGCAGTATGAAGCATTTTGAGACATTCGATACGCAATTTTCTTGCGATTTCTTTTAGTTCGTCGATGTTTTTGGTTTTTTCCATGATAGTTCCAATTGAAGATTAAAAAGACTTTATATTTTTAGTGAAATTATCATGTCATCGAATAGAGTCAATACATATTCCCTACAAGTTGGCCAATTGTACCGAACTAATTTCTTTTCCTAAAAACTGTTTTGCCAAACTTTGCATTTTTTCGGGAGCGTCCGTTGAGAAAAATTGATGTTTACCCTGAACTTCAGTGTTTTGCAGAGCTGTGTTTTCTTCTAAAAGAGCTTTTAAACTTTTGGCTGTTTCAAAAGCAGAGTCGACTAAGCGTGTTTTTAAAACTTTAGAGATCAAATCTTTGAGAAGAGGGTAATGAGTGCATCCTAAAATAAGGGTATCCAAGTTAATTTCTCGCCAGGGGCCCAGGTAGACTTCGGCAATTTGGCGGGTGATATCATGATGAGTCCAACCTTCTTCGACAAGAGGGACAAAAAGAGGGCAGCTTTGACTAAAAACTTCGACTTCTGCAAGGTAAGATTGAATCGCTTTGGTGTAACTTCCTGAACGAATCGTGCCTTCGGTTCCAATGACACCAATTTTTTTTGCACGCCCCTCTTGGAGAGCTGCTATGACGCCTGGTTGAAGCACTCCCAAAACCGGTATTTGATACCAGGCTTGTAATTTGTCGATGGCAACGGCTGAAGCTGTGTTACAAGCAACTACAATCGCTTTGACTTGATGACGTAGTAAGAAGTCGCATATTTCCTGACAATAGCGAAGGATGGTTTCAGCAGACTTCACCCCATAAGGGACTCGCGCTGTATCGCCAAGATAAATGAGGTTTTCTTGGGGTAAAAGCTTCGCAACCTGAGAGAAAACGGTTAGGCCACCCAGACCTGAGTCAAAAATGCCAATGGGATTTTTCAAAGGGTTTACCGAGCGCGACGTTTGCTTTTCGTTTTAGCAGTACTTGCTTTCGAGCTTTTTACTTTAGTTTGGGTTGTTTTAGCGACTTTCGTTCGACTGGCACCATTACTTGAATGGACTTTTTTATTAAGGATATCCATTTCGTCTTCTAAACGGTGCAATTTACGTTTAACGGTCGATAAGTCTTCTTGAGAAGGTAAATTCAATGCTTTGAGAAAACTTTTAACATTGGTCTTAACGCTTTTTTCGATTTCGTACTTTGTAGTGATGACCTTAGTAAGAGACTTGAGAAAAACTTCGTTTTGCAAAAGTTGATTGACTGTCTGTGAGCGCATCAGGTCACTTAAAAACTGATCTTTGATTTTTTCTCCTTTTTGCAAAGCCTCTTCCATGGTGTTACGTATTCCCATAAAAACTCCTAGTTTTAGGTTAAAGATAATCCGCCATAATTCTATTGGATAATGTCCTTAACTGTCAAGGGACATCATGATGAATCGTGATGATTAATCTATAAAAAGGGCCCTACGATCCAATTTACCCCTTGCGGTCTTAGGTAAGGCCTTCATCCAGGTGATTTGACGAGGCAGTTTATAGGCAGCGAGGGACTTTTTACAAAAGTTCAATATATGTTTTGCCAACTCTTCATTACCTTGGACTTTTGCGTCTAACACAACATAAGCATGGAGTAGGATAGTGTCTTTTTTTACACTTTTAGCAAGGACCGCAGCTTCGATAACTTGAGGGTGTCTTTGTAAAACTTGCTCAATCTCTAATGGAGAAATTTTATAACCCCCCACAGTGAGGATGTCGTCTTTTCTTCCTAAAAAAGTGAAGTTACCCGCTGCATCGCGTTTAGCCAGGTCTCCACTTAAAAACCAATTTTCAGATAAAGGGAGTTTGGGGTCTTTTTGTCCTTTTTGATGATAGCCTAAAAAAAGTCCTTCACAGGAATGATGGGTGGCCAGGGTCCCGATTTCTCCTACTTGTGTTTCTTTTAGGTCTTTATTGCGTAGTGTCACTTTTTGCCCAGGAAGAGGTCTACCAAGGGCTCCACTGCTTTTGTCTTCTCCAAAAGCTTGAACCAAGTAAACGCTGTGTTCCGTCATACCTAAGCCTTGATAGATATGTCTGCCGGTTAACTGGTAAAATGATTCCTCAGTTTGATCTTTGAGAAACTCACCTGCACTGAGACAGACGCGTAAGCGCGAAAATTTTTGTGGATGTTCCATTAAATAGCGATTGAGGCGGCGGTAAATTCCTGGAACACTCATGAGGGTGGTGACTTTATATTGGTGAAGTAAGTGGCAAAGTCTTTCAGCCTCGAGTTTACCTTGGTAAATTAGTGCCGTCTGTCCATGGCGCCAAATATCGAGCAGGCCTGCTGTCAAGGCGTAGCTCCAATTAAGCGCACTGGTATTAAAAATAATGTCTCCGTCTTTTAGATTTTGCCAAACTTTGATACGGTCATCATGCGCACGAATACTCGCATGACTATGAATCGCCGCTTTAGGAGTTCCCGTAGTTCCGCTGGTATAAAGCCAATAGGCAGGGTTTTTTGCTGCAGTTTCTTGGAGAGAAAATTGAGTTTGTCCTTGTTTTAGCATGTCTTGCCAGCGGAAGATGTGAGTCGGCAAAGGGCTTTCTTTAGTACAAAGATTCCAGATTTCTTTGAGTTGAATTGCTTTCTCGGAATAATTTTTCTTTTTTAATTCCTCTAAAAGGAATGGATCTTCTGTGATCAAAAAACGGGCTTCGCTATCTTGAAGTAAAAAAGTGAGTTCCTTCCAAGTAAAAAGGGGTGAGCTTGGAATGGGGATGGCACCGCATTTAATAATGGCAAGAAAGCTAATGGGGAATTCTACTCGATTGCTCAAGCGTAGGATGACACGGTCATGGGCTTGGAGACCTCTTGCTTGCATGGCGTTGGCCATGCGATTAGTTAGGCCTTCTAAAGCCGAAAAACTGAGACGTGTTTCCTTGAGTGAAGCATTGGTAGCGTTTTCTTCGACAGAGATTAAAGCCGTGTGGTGTTTGCGATGTAGTGATGCTGCGTGTTTATCGATGCAGTCATAGGCGATGTTATAATGATCGAGAGTATTCATTAAGCGGAAAGTTCATAGTTTTCAAAATGACTTAGTTCGCAAAAAGCTTGATAGCGTTTTTCGATTTCTGGATGAGTCAGGTTACGCAGTCGGTCTAAACTAAATTTTTCTACATTAAAACTTGCCATCACACTGCCATAGATCATGGCTTTTTTGAGATTGTTAAAACTTGTATCTTGGGTTTTGGCCAGATAACCCATGACGCCTCCCGCAAAAGAATCTCCTGCTCCGGTGGGGTCTTGGATGTCCTCGAGGGGAAGGGCGGGTGCATTGAAGATCTTATCCTCATAAAATGCTAGGGCACCGTATTCGCCTCTTTTGATCAATAAAATTTTAGGTCCCATTTCACGAATCTTGTTGCTTGCTTTGAGTAAATTATACTCTTGCGCTAAGAGGCGTGCTTCGGCTTCGTTAATGACCAGCATATCAATGTCTTTGAGCATTTCTAAAAGTGAGTCTCTTGCCCCTTCAATCCAAAAATTCATGGTGTCGGCAGCAATAAAGGGTTTGTTTGCTACCTGTGAGATCACTTTTTTTTGTAATTTGGGATCGATGTTGGCTAAAAAAACAAAGGGGTTTTGTTTGGCTTGGGAACTTAATTGCGGGTCAAATTGAGTTAAGACATTGAGCTGAGTATCCAAGGTATGGGCGGTATTAAGGTCATAGTCGTAGCGGCCTTTCCAACGAAAGGAGGGGCCAGCTAACTTTTGTAAATCGTCGATATTAATCGAGCGCGATTTTAAAAATTGAATATGTTCTTCTGGGAAATCTTCACCAATCACCGCGACTAAGGAAATGGGACTAAAAAAAGCGGCTGAAATACTAAAATGAGTTGCAGACCCTCCCAGGCCTTCTTCGATCTTTCCAAAAGGAGACTCGACACTGTCTAAGGCAACGGTTCCAATAACGGTTAATGACATTTTATTTTTCTCCTTTATTTTTTAATTCTTTTTCTGCTTGAATACGCCATTTTAAGAATTCGACATCGGCTTTATCAGAAGGCCTGACAGTATCTTTCATACGAATTAAAAGTGACTTGCTAGCTAATGGAATTTTTATGCCTTCTATTTCTTTCCAATCGATTTCTTTTTCTGCTATTTTATAATCAATTCCACAAGCCTTTTCCATTAAATCTACGACAAATTCATCGGCGACTCGGACTACTTGATATTTTTTCACTTCATCCTCAGCAATGAGAGCAATAGCGTTGTCTGGCAGACTAGACATGGCTTGCTTGATTTTTTTGATATTTGTTTGAGACGAGTCAACCAATAGATCAATATCTTTTGTGGCTCGTACCGAACCGTGAAGGATGACGGCAAAACCTCCAATGACTAAATATCTGACTTTTTCTTGGTTGAGTGATTGGCAGAGCCTGAGGAGGTCTTCGAATTCTGGAGCGCGTGAGTAAGGCTCATTTGATGATTCATCCATTGATTTGCCTCCTTAAATGTTTTAAACCGATAGACTCCTGAGGGAACCAAGGCATAGCCACGCAGTCGATTCATAGTATGCTGTAGGATGCGGATATCATTTACGATGTCTTCCTTTCCAGCCCTTTTAGTTACGATTTTCATGATTTTAGCATAGAAAATTACTGCTACAGGGTCAATGGGGAAATCCAGAAGCTTCATAATCCAACTTTTTCCCTTGCAATCCCTTTAGCGAACTTCTTAAAAGGGAGTCGGTTTTAATTTCATTATACTTGACTAAGGAGAAAATCAATGTCGCAAACAGAACCAAAAAGTAAGAACATTACCTGGCATCATGGGAAACTCAGCCCTGAGGAGCGCGAAAAACTCGTCGGACAAAAGGGCGCCGTCATTTGGCTGACCGGTTTATCGGGTTCCGGAAAATCCACTGTGGCTTGTGAAGTTGAACATGCTCTAATTGAAAACGGTATTAATGCTTACGTCTTAGACGGAGACAATATTCGTCATGGACTCAATAATAATTTGGGATTTTCTCCAGAAGACCGTAGCGAAAACATCCGCCGGATTGGTGAAGTCGCCAAACTTTTTTGTGAGGCCAATGTGGTCACTTTAACAGCCTTTATTTCTCCTTATCGAGCAGACCGAGATCGGGTGCGAGAAATTGTCCCGCAAGGTCAATTTTTTGAAGTGTTTTGTGATGCCCCTTTAGACACTTGTGAAGAACGCGATCCTAAAGGCTTGTATAAAAAAGCGCGTGCCGGTGAAATTCCGGAGTTTACCGGCATTTCGGCCCCTTATGAAGCGCCAGAAAATCCCGAGCTGGTGCTCAAGACCGGAGCAGAAGACTTAGAACTCTCCACGCGGCGGGTTTTAGAGATATTGGAAGAAAAAGGCATCCTTTCTCTTTAAAATGTTGTAGAATCCTTTTTATGAATGCTTTTGAATCCATTATTGAAGAACTGGATGCCATCCAGGACCCCAAGCAACTGATTGGTGAAATCTTTCAGCGTTTTGGAAAAAAAGCGGCCATTGGTACCAGCGGTCAACTGACCGGCGTGGTCATGATCGATATGGCGGAGGCTGCAGGAGTGACTCCGCGGGTTTTTACTATTGATACGCAGCGACTTTTCCCGGAGACTTACCAACTCTTCGAAGAAATTGAAAAAAAATATGGGATCCGTGTAGAAAAATTCGGGCCTGATCCGCAAAAAATTCAAAATATGATTCAAGAACACGGAGAATACCTTTTTTTCGACAGTAAGGAGAAACAAGAGTACTGCTGCCATTTGCGCAAGGTCGAACCCAATGAGCGGGCGCTGGCTACTTTGGACGTTTGGTTAACGGGATTGCGCGCGGATCAGTCGGCTGCCAGGGCAGAAACTCCCCGATTTCAAATCATCACTGAGGGTAAAGAAAAACGTCCCATTCTTAAAGTAGCTCCACTGATTGATTGGACCGAAGCCCAATTGCGTGATTATGCCAAAAAAGAGGGGGTCCCTGTCCATGCCTTACTTAACTGGAATCAAAACGGTTGGTATTACGAGTCTTTGGGCTGTGTGATTTGCACAACTCCCATTGGTCCGCATGAATCCCGACGGGCTGGGCGCTGGCGCTGGTTTAAAGAGGATGCCGATAAAGAGTGTGGACTTCATGTGCCTCCTAAAAAAGATGAGATCTAAGGATATACTCAGCTATGCAATTTGAAACAAGACTGACAAATACTGCGTTAGAATTAGGGCAAGCAGCAGCCGACCTCATCAGCCGTTTTCAGCTTGAAAATTTGGCGACTCAATTAAAAAAAGATCAGTCCCCAGTGACCGAAGCTGACCTTCAGGCAGACAAGCTCATTCGCGAGGGCCTGCAGCAGGCCTTTCCAGATCATGCCATTGTGACGGAGGAAAACGGCTTGATTGGCAACGAAAAAAGTCCCTTTGTTTGGATGGTCGATCCCTTAGATGGGACCAAGGCTTATGCTAAAAAACGACCGGGTTATTGTGTCATGATTGGGTTGTTAAAAGAGGGACAACCTTATTTAGGGGTTGTGGTGGATCCAGAAGAAGGGCATATTTACCAAGCTTTAAAGGGTCAAGGCACCGTGCACCGCTATCAGGGTAAGGTCCAAAAGATCCAAGTTTCCAAAAGAGAATATTTTTCTCAGATGCCTTTGGTCATTTCAACGGGTTTCCCTGAAAAACCTCTCCAGCAGGCTTTAGATATCTTAAAATCCCCTTTGGTGAACCCGATTAATAGTGTGGGAATTAAGGTTGGGCTTTTAGTCCGGCAAGTAGGCGATATTTATCTCAACCATCATTCGGTTTATTATTGGGATACCTGTGCGCCTCAAATTATCTTAGAAGAAGCGGGAGGATCTATGACCTACTTGCGAGGCCAGCCTTTGATTTATGACTTAAATAATGCTAATTATAATCATGACAGTGCAACCTTGGCGACAAACCGGACTCG
>JAUHYS010000289.1 GCA_030426445.1 bacterium | reverse complement strand
CCTTGCGCTCTGTCATTTGGAATCACGTAACAAGTTGCGCAAGGTTCATCTAAAAGCCCAAGGCGCACACAGCGAACAAAGTGGACTGTTCTTTGCCCGCGGCCTACATTTTGAAATGAAAAATATGTATTTACAATTGGCCCGTCATTTGCGCGCCAAAACCGAAGGCTCTTCGCGGCTTATGCATCGTATGTTTGATTTTTTTTCCAAAACCATGGTGGAATTAGCTCAATTACAGCAGTTTAGCTCCCACAATTAATCCTGATCCATAAAATCAGATTCATATTGACTGTCTTGATAAATCAACTTAATTAAAATTTGAGTCAAATATTTTATCGCTTAGGTCATTATGGAAAAAATCTTACTTATCGAAGACGAGTCCTCTATTGCAGACAATATTCGCTTTGCTTTAGAAAAAGACGGCTTTAATCCCATTTGGTGTGCAACGGGCAAAGAAGGCGTAGCGGCTTTAGAAGAGCACGCGATTGCCTTGATTGTTTTGGATGTGGGCCTCCCAGATGCAAATGGTTTTGAACTCTGTAAACAAATTCGACAGGCTTCAAAAGTACCCATCGTTTTTTTAACAGCACGCTCGGACGAAATTGATCGCATTGTGGGACTAGAACTCGGCGCAGATGACTATATGGTCAAGCCCTTTAGTCCGCGTGAACTCATTGCCCGTATCAAAGCGGTATTACGGCGTATTCATTCTCAAGATGGCGATTCAGCTGACGGGGTTTCTACAAAAGAAAAAAATAAGATTCAATATGGCCCTTTTGCCATTGACATGGCTCGTTATCAGATCAAATTCTTTAATCAAAGCCTAGAACTCTCACGCTATGAATTTCGCTTATTAAAAGTCCTGATCGAAAGACCAGGCCGGGTGCTTTCTCGCGATCAACTCATGGAATTGGCATGGGATGACCCGGCTTCCAGTTTGGATCGAACTGTGGATGCGCATATTAAAACGCTTCGGGCCAAATTAAAAAAAGTCAACGAAGGCACGGAAGTCATTATCACTCATCGCGGGATTGGTTACTCACTTAGCGAAAGCCTCCCCAAATAGCTCACTTTCTTTTTAACAATAAAAAAAGGCGACTCTTGTCAAAAGAATCGCCTTTAAAAAATAGCGGGGGCTGGATTTGAACCAACGACCTCCGGGTTATGAGCCCGGCGAGCTACCAGACTGCTCTACCCCGCGCCAAATTTTTTATCCCTGTAAACCGCTTTAAAAACCGAGGCCGTACAATAACGGGCCCACCCCGCATAGTCAAGGTATAAAACACTTATTCTATTTGGGCTTCTATTTAGGCTTCCACCTTTTGCAAACCAACCCTGGCGATCGGCTGAATACGTAAGTTTTCGGAAAGCTCTTGATAAGATAGCACAGAAAGTTGAGGGAATTCCATTTCAATGATTTTACGAAAATAGCGACGAACTTCGGCAGTAGTCAAAATCACCGGCGGCCTGGCTCCGGGAGGAAAAGGGTGTGAAGCGATTTCTTTACCCACGGCCTCGACGATCTCTTGTGTAGTTTCGGGCTCTAATGCAAGGTAATTGCCTTTTTCCGTGCTGCGAATCGCACTACGCACTACGTCTTCGATTTCGGGATCCAGTAAATAAACGGCCAGTGTATTGGAGTGCCCAGCGTATTTATGCGTAATATAGCGTTTGAGTCCTGCACGGATGTGTTCCGTTAAAACCAACGTGTTACGTTCGACCTCGGCCCACTGCGCTAAAGTCGAAAAAATGGATCTTAAATCACGGATCGCAATTTCTTCTTGAATCAACCTTTGAAAAATTTCCGATAATTGTAAAACCGTAATGACTTTGGGAACCAATTCTTTGATCAAGGCAGGATGGCTTTTTTCTAATTCGTTGAGAATATTTTGAATTTCTTGCAGGCCTAAAAATTCGTGAGCGTGTTTGCGCAAGACATAGGATAAGTGCAAAATTAAATATTCCGAAATATCCCACATCCGAAAACCCGCCTGTACGGCAACTTCCTGATATTCTTCTCCTATCCAGGTTACCACGGAACCATCGATGGGGTGAATGGTCTCGGTACCTTCGATATTAAAAAGCGAAAGTTGCTCGAGAGGCTCTCCAACCAGGATACAGTTTTTATAAACTCGCCCTTTTGCTACTGGCACTTCATTGATATTAATCACGTAATTTTCGGGTTCCATGTCCACACTTTGACCACGCACCTGAACCCCAGGAAAGTTGACACCCAGTTCGTAATAAAGCCCATGTCGTAATAAAGGTATCAATTCGTTAATGAAACGACCCCCATCTTGACTGTCATCCACAAAGGGAATAATGGCTTCACCAACCTCCAAAGAAATGGGAGATGGCATGATAAAAGGTAAAACATCCCCGTGTTTTTCGACAGCGCGCTTGACGACTTCTTCTTTGGGAACCTCGGCAATTTCTTTTTCTTCGACATTTTTTTCTCTCTTAAGAAAATAAGAAATCGCAAATAAAACAGCCGAAATCACTATAAAAGGAATCGTGGGAAGCCCTGGAATAATCGCTAAAACCAGCAAAATAATTGCGGCAATTAAGATGGCCTTGGGATAAGCGGTGACCTGTCCAATGATGTCTTTACCGAGGTTGGACTCCTTATTTTCGGAAGCCACACGTGTCACCACAATACCTGCGGCAACCGAAATAATCAGTGCGGGCAATTGCGAAAGCAACCCATCCCCAATGGACAAGCG
>JAUHYS010000024.1 GCA_030426445.1 bacterium | reverse complement strand
CAATCGCTTTGACTTCTCCGGTAAAGGGCTCATATGAAAAGAGGGCGCTTTCCACCTCGGGTGTTTGAAAAAGTGTCAATTTAAGAGGAGAGTTTACATTGAGCGCATTAGCAGTAGCTTCGTTTTCTTTTTTATTGGAAACATTAGCTAGTCTGACTTCGACGACATCCCCAGTTTGTGGAGTCCAAGCTTTCTTTCCACGAGCCGGCCTTTTTGCCCAAATCCATTCTTTGGAAGCAATGCTGGCTTTATGATAACCCACCTTGACTTCAAGGTTTCCTGAAGTGACTGCAACTATGACTGCTTCGTAAGTTCGGTTTTCAAAGAGTTTCGCGGGTTGTTTTTGAGCCTCTTGAATTTTTTTCGCTTCCTGAAAGTAATTAATGGCATTTTGTTCGTCCAAAAGGCGTGCATTTTGCTCATGTAAAAAAGTTTCGATGTCTTTGTCAGAGTCAAGGTGTTTAAGAGGCCCTCGATATCCATAGGTTTTTGAAAACTGTTTAACCCCTTCAGCAACAGCTTGTTGGGCTTTTTGTCCCATTTCTAAGTTAGCGGTGGTATAAATTTTCCAACCCGAGGTGTTAAGTTTTTCACTTCCATATTTATCCTCGAGTTCGCGGCGAACGCCTTCGACAAAATAAGGAAGGTATTTTTTATTAAAGTCTTTAGCAATACCTGCTTTGTAAACCTTAAGCTCCATTGTTTTAGCGGTTTGAGCTTCCTCAGCTTTAACAAATTGAAGTTCTTCCATGCGATTGAGTACGTATTGCATGCGCCGTCGAGCCCGGTCAGGGTTAACAATGGGATTAAATTTAGAAGGGCCTTTGGCCAAACTGGCAATCATGGCCATCTCGGCAAGATTGAGTTCCTTTAGTTCTTTGTGAAAGTAATTTTTTGCGGCTGCTTTGACACCGTGTGCCCGATTACCGAAATAAATTTGATTAAGATAGATATATAAGATTTGGTCTTTATTGAGGTTGCGTTCCAGTTTGGTTGCCAGAATGGCTTCTTTGATTTTTCTTTCGTAAGTGCGTTCGGGCGTCAGGACTAAACTTTTAACGACTTGTTGGGTAATGGTAGAGGCCCCTTGGCTGACCTGGGCCTTTTGTAGGTTGCTAATAAAAGCCCGGCCAATTCCGATTGGATCCACGCCTTTATGTTCAAAAAACCTTTCGTCTTCGCTAGCAATAAAGGCCTTAATCAATTTATCAGGTATTTGATCAACAGGAGTTAAAATCCGGTCTTCAATCCAAAATTCGCCAATTTTTTTGCCTTGGTCGTCAAAAACTTCGGACATGACCTTAGGACGATAGTCCTCGATTTTGTCCAGTTTTGGGAGGTCCCGTGAAAAGTACAAATAAGCTAGAAAGCCACCAGCGGCCCCCAAAATACAGAAAAAAATGGTGATAAAGATACACCATTTGAATAATTTTAATATCCAATATCCGAAACCTTTATGTTTTTTTGTCATAAAATCAATGCCTTATCGGTGGGGTTTTGTATTTTTTGTTGAAGTAATACAAACATGACAATGTGAAAATAATATGAATTGGGTCTGAAGTTTAAAATTTTTATGGGGACCTCTTTTTAAGTTACCTCATCACTCCTTTAAGTAATTAAGTAGTTGGGGAATAGCATAATTATTTTCTCTCTGGCAATGGATAATTCAATACCATGATGTTAGATAGAAAAGTTTATGTACTCAATCTAAGATTGAGATTATAATTTGAGAGAAATGTAATGTAAAAGGTCTTGTTTAATGAGGTTTTTTAGGAGAAAAAATGAAAAGTTTTATAAGTTTAAAAAAATGGATTCTTTTAATAGGCTTAATTTTTTTGGGGATGAGCAGTTCATGCAAAAAGAAGGAGTTGGACTCTCAAGAAAAAGTCCCAATAACCAATATAGAAGCTCAACCTTCCATACAGGAAGAAAAACCGGCCCTATCTCAAGAAGAAAAGATGCATGCTGAAGAAGCCCCCAAGACACTTGGCGAAGAGAATTCTGAAACTTTGCCTAGTGAAGAGGGGCATCAAGAAAAAACAAGCCCTAAACCACTTTCTTGGTAATTTTTAAGTGGAAAAAATTATGACTGTTTTCTTTTTTTAAAGCGTGATATGAATAAATAATGAACTAAAAAGTAATGTGAAGGAGGATCTATGAATAAAAGCGATGAAAAGCTTATTTTTGAAAACATGGAGACTAACACAGAGTTAAAAGGTCTTTGGAATGAACACCTTAAATTTGAGCAACGCTTAAAGAAAATAGATCGAAAGCATTTTTTAAATGAGGAAGAAAAAATAGAAAAGAAACGACTACAGATTGCAAAATTAGCTGGTAAAACTCGGATGGAAGGCATTATCAGTCAATATCGTTAATTAAAATTTAAAAAACTAAAAAAATAATCATTTCTTGCTTTATATATAAGATTTATTTAACAAAAGGAATCTCATATAGGTAGCCCTTTGTGCTTTTATAATTATAGCAAGGGTGGATACGTGACTGAGAAAAAACTAAAAAAATAAGATTTAAAAAAATATTGGGAGTGTCGAACCCCGACACTTTTTTATAAAATTAACACAAAAAACCCAGAAAAAACTATGAAATACAGAGGCGCACGCATTTTAATTGAGGCTCTTAAAGATGAGGGGGTCGATCTTCTTTTTGGTTATCCCGGGGGAGCCATTCTTCATGTTTATGACGAACTTTTTAAAAGTTCGGATATCCATCATGTTTTGGTTCGACATGAACAGGCGGCTGTACATGCTGCAGACGGTTATGCGCGTGTGTCCAATCGACCGGGTGTTGCCTTGGTCACATCTGGCCCTGGTGCCACCAATGCAGTAACGGGTTTGGCAACGGCTTATATGGATTCGATTCCAATGGTAGTGATTTCGGGTCAAGTGCATTCTTTTGCCATTGGCAACGACGCGTTTCAAGAGGCCGATGTTGTGGGTATTACGCGTTCCTGTACCAAGCACAATTATCTGGTTAAAGATGTCCGGGATTTACAGCGCATTGTCAAAGAAGCTTTCTTTTTGGCAAGTTCAGGGCGACCAGGTCCCGTTTTGATTGATTTACCTAAAGACATTCAAGAGCACGAATGCGAATATCTTCCTCGCGATCAGATTAAAATTCGTAAGCGCCGTCTGTATAGTGAAGCGGATGCTGATAAAATACAACAAGCATGGGAATTGCTCAAGCAAGCACGTAAACCCTTACTTTACGTAGGAGGTGGGACCGTCCTTTCACAGGCTTCTCTGGAGCTGATGGAACTGGCTCGTCTGACTAAAATTCCTGTTGCCATGACCTTAATGGGTTTAGGGGCCTTTCCAGGAACCGACGAACAAAGTTTGGGTATGTTAGGGATGCACGGGACCTATTTTGCCAATATGGCGATAACCGATTGTGATGTGCTTTTTTCTATTGGAGCCCGTTTTGACGACCGGGTTACAGGAAAGCTATCTGAATTTTCCAAGCACAGTCAAAAAATTCACTTGGATATTGACCCAGGTAATATTGGTAAATGTGTAGATATCGAAATCCCTTTAATTGGGGATGTTAAACAAAGTTTGAAAGCGCTTTTAAAAATTGTCAAGAAAGATGAAAACACTTTAACTCAATATCATCAGCAAATCGATTCCTGGTGGCAACAGATACGAGACTGGCAAAAAAAGGCGCCTATGACTTATGAACAAGGCGAAAAAGACATCACGGCTCAATATGTTATCGACCGTTTTTATCGTTTAACCAAGGGTGAAGCCATTCTGACGACTGATGTTGGGCAACACCAAATGTGGACAGCGCAATTTTATCATTTTGATTCTCCCCATGCCTGGTGTACCTCCGGTGGATTAGGGACCATGGGCTATGGATTTCCTGCAGCGATTGGAGCCCAATTAGCTCATCCCAAAAAAAAGGTTATCTGTATTAGTGGTGATGGCAGTATTCAAATGAACATCCAAGAACTTGCGACAGCAATCGAATGGAAAACTCCAGTCATTATTGCTATTTTAAATAATCGTTTTTTAGGTATGGTGCGACAATGGCAGGAACTTTTCTACGACCATCGCTATTCCGAAGTCGAAATGAAAGTGCTTCCAGATTTTGTTAAACTCGCAGAAAGTTATGGAGCCGTTGGCTTGCGCGCGCAAGTCAAGGGTGATGTCGATAAGGTAATCCAACAAGCTCTTCAAGTCACGGACCGACCGGTTGTCATTGACTTTGTCACTACTTTAGAAGATAACGTATACCCGATGGTGCCAGCAGGAGGCGCAGTCAGTGATATTGTTCTAGCTTAAGGATTTGATCTAGGAAGGTTCATGGAAGATAACTATTCTAAGCATACCATTACGGTTTTGGTCGAAAATGAATTTGGTGTTCTAGCGCGTATTGCAGGCATGTTTGCAGCTCGTGGTTTTAATATCGATGCCCTTGCAGTGGCTCCTACTGAAAACTCTAAAATCAGCCGAGTGACCTTGGTGACTCATGGACATGAGCGCATTATTGAACAAATCGTCAAACAACTATATCGTCTGGTCGATGTGTTAAAAGTTCAAGACCTCTCTGACGAAGACTGTGTGAGATGTGAACTCATGCTGGTTAAAGTCAGCATTGATAGCTCCCAAAAAGAAAAAGTTTTTGCTATTTTAGAGGAGTACGGTGGTCGCATTGTCGATGATTACCAAGGCAAGATCCTGACCTTAGAATTTGTGAAAGAACACGAAGTCACCGAAGAAATTTTGGCTGCTTTAAAATCTTTTAAAATATTAGAGACCGTTCGTACGGGTAATATCGCAATGCAAAAGGGAGGGCATGAAGAGGCCTTTTATTCTGCAGATATCAATGAGATAAATGAGTAAGCGGCTTTTTCATTCCCATTCAATCTCAAAGAATGACTTTCTTTAAATCATATGAAAAAAAAAGATTTTTCAAAAAAAAATTTTCGATCACGAGAAGGCATACGGCGCGGAATATATTTACTTCCAAATTTAATTACCACGGCTTCACTATTCTGCGGTTTTTTTGCTATCATTAATGCAATTAACGGAGAATTTACTCGTGCAGCTTGGTTTATTTTACTCGCTGGAGTCTTCGACCTTTTAGATGGAAGGGTCGCACGTTTAACCAAAACTCACAGTGATTTTGGAATCGAATATGATTCACTTTGTGACTTGTCTAGTTTTGGATTGGCTCCAGCTTTGCTGGCTTATACCTGGTCTTTGCGTTATTTAGAAAAATTTGGTTGGGCGGCAGCTTTTCTTTTTTTTGCATGTGGAGCCTTAAGGCTGGCCCGTTATAATGTACAAAGTGACAATGTTGAAAAAAAGCATTTTCAAGGGCTTCCCATTCCACCTGCAGCAGCTGTGATGGTTGCTTTTATTATGTTTCAGGAAAATTTTTTAAAGAACATACGTGTAGGTGAGCAAATTTATTTATACGACTATTTATTTTTTATCATGGTCATTGTGCTCGCTCTTCTTATGGTCAGCAATGTTCGCTACAGTAGTTTCAAAACCTTAAAGCTTAACCGTAAACAATCTTTTTTTGCTTTGGTTTTAGTTGCAGTGACTCTGTTTTTTGTGGCAAGTTTGCCTTCATTAATGATTTTTGTGATAGCAGTGATTTATATGATGTCAGGTTTATTTGAAGAAATTTATTTAAGGCTTCGCCCTCATCAAACTAGAAATTCGACCATTTTAAGTCGACAAAATGTTCAGACACAGAAAGACCATCTTAAAGTTATCAAAAATTAATCAAAAAATAATAACTATGGTTCAAAGAAAAAAAATTAGTACCACTGTTTATATTACAGAAGAGCAAGATGAAAAACTAAAGCAGCTCAATCGTCATACTAAGGTTCCTATTGCTGAATATATTCGTCAGGGTATTGACATGGTTCTGGATAAGTATAAGGCGGAAATTCCGGGTGAACAATTAGCTTTGTACGAATTTCCTTCGCCGAATCAGACAAAAAAAACATGAAAAATATACGCAACTTTTCAATTATAGCTCATATCGATCACGGAAAATCAACCCTTGCCGATCGCATTTTAGAAGTCACTGGGGCTTTGTCCGAACGCGAAAAACAAAATCAATTTTTAGATAAACTCGATTTAGAGAGAGAACGCGGCATTACCATTAAAGCCCAAACGGTACGGATTAACTATCAAAGTAAGGACGGTCAAAAATATGTATTAAATCTTATTGATACTCCAGGCCATGTCGATTTTAGCTATGAGGTCTCTCGATCTTTGCAAGCGTGTGAAGGTGCCATACTAGTTGTCGATGCTTCTCAGGGCATTCAGGCGCAAACCTTAGCCAATGTTTATCTAGCGGTTGATTCCAATCTAGAGATTTTACCCGTGCTCAATAAAATTGATCTGCCGGCTGCGGATCCGGAAAAAGTTAAAAAAGAGATTGAAGATGTAATCGGTTTGGATGCTTCTGATTCAGTTGCTGTTAGCGCAAAGACTGGAATGGGGGTTCCAGAAGTTTTAGAAAAAATTACTAAGCTAGTACCTCCTCCCAAAGGAGATGAAAAGGCCTCTTTAAGTGCATTGGTTTTTGATTCCTGGTTTGATCCTTATCAGGGAGTTGTTGTGCTCATCCGTATTATGGATGGGCAGTTAAAAAAGGGAGATGAAGTTTTACTTTTTTCTAATAAGAAAAAATATACGGTGGATAAATTGGGCGTCTTTTCACCGCATCTAGTTGAGATTCCAAGCCTATCAGCGGGCGAGGTAGGTTTTTTCACTGCGGCGATTAAAGACATTCACGATATTAAAATTGGGGATACTGTGACTTTAGTCCATCTGCCGGTTGAAAAACCTCTGCCTGGTTTTAAAGAAGTCAAGCCCATGGTCTTTTGCGGAATTTATCCAACCGAGACTTCTCAATACGAAGCGCTCAGGACTTCCTTAGAAAAACTGGCTCTCAATGATGCCAGTTTTCGTTACGAACCAGAAACTTCATTGGCTTTAGGTTTTGGCTTTCGCTGTGGTTTCTTGGGGTTGTTACATATGGAAATCATTCAGGAGCGTCTAGAAAGAGAATACCAGCTCAGTTTAGTTTCAACGGCTCCCACCGTGGTTTACCATGTGCATCATAAGAGCTTAGGGGTTCTTGAGGTCGACAATCCAGCTAAAATGCCAGAGGTGCAGGATATCGAATATATCGAAGAGCCTTACATTCGTGCGACCTTGCACACCCCTACTGAATACTTGGGTGCGATTATTCAACTTTGTGAAAGCCGTCGTGGTACTCAAGTCAAAATGGACTATTTAACTGAGACACATATTGCTTTGGAGTATGAGCTTCCCTTAAGTGAAATTGTTTTTGATTTTTATGACAAATTAAAAAGCATGAGTAAAGGCTATGCGTCTTTCGACTATGAACTGATTGGCTATCAAAAGAGTCAGCTCATTAAACTCAATATTTTAATCAATGGTGAAGTTGTGGATGCATTGTCTGTCATCATGCACAAAGAACACTCTTATTATCGAGGCAGAGAACTAGTAGAAAAATTGAGAGAGATTATTCCACGCCAACAATTTGAGGTGGCGATTCAGGCAGCGATTGGTGGGAGAATTTTAGCCCGTGAAACCGTCAAAGCTTTGAGGAAAAACGTCTTGGCGAAATGCTATGGAGGTGATATTACGCGAAAACGTAAACTCATTGAAAAACAAAAAGAAGGTAAGAAACGTATGAAACAAGTTGGCAATGTAGAGTTACCTCAAGAAGCTTTTTTAGCTGCACTTAAAATTGATTAAAGAATTGGAATAAACATGGCAGAAATGACCGACTCTTCGCAAGAACAAAAAAAGAGGAAAAAATCAACTTCGCGAGAATTAATCGAGGCACTGCTTGTTGCGATTACTGTTGCTGTTATCTTTCGTTCTTTTCTTTATGAGCCGTTTAAAATTCCCAGCGGATCCATGATCCCTACTTTGCAAGTAGGTGACCGTATTTTTGTCAATAAATTCATCTATGGTTTAAGAATCCCTCTAACAGATACCTGGATTGCAAAATTTAAACAGCCTAAGCGTGGAGATGTGGTTGTATTTCAATTTCCGGACTCCGCTCACCCTTACTACTTAGATAAAGAAAAGGTTATGTGGGCAAGGATTTTATTAAGCGAGTGGTGGGAGTGCCTGGTGACCGTATCCGCTGGGAGGGTGAAAGCATTTATGTTAATGACAAAGCGCTTAAAATGTACCCTTTGGTAGTCAAACAACGTGATCCAAATATTAGTTATCGTCTGATGATCCAAGCTCCTCAAGTAGCTGAAAACTCCGAGCGCTATCAACATATTCCTTATGATGCAGAGTGGCAGGACTTTGATTTTTATGTCGAGAAAACGGGAGAGACTTTTTATCTTAAGCAAGAAAAAAAACAAGAAGGGACTCCTGTTTCTCCCCTGAGTTTTCCGGAAGGAGAAACTTTTGTCGTTCCAGAAGAAAAATATTTTGTGATGGGTGATAATCGTGATGAGTCTTTGGATTCACGCTTCTGGGGCCTGGTTCCAGTCGAAACAATCAAAGGGAGAGCTTCTTTTATTTGGTTGTCTTTAGCTTATCGTAAAGTCAATAATCAATTGGGTGGCGAGCCTCAATACGAATGGCTAGGTTTTAAAGAGGGTATTAGGTGGAGACGTTTTGGCACTCTAATTCATTAAAAGAGTATTCAAAAATGGCTATAGACTTTTTCAACAGTGCCATTATGGATTGACCAAAACCGTTTTTAATTGCTGTGCTTTATTAAAGAGTTTAGGGTAGCAAAGTAGAATAACCAGTAAGTTACAGAGTACAAAACCTACCAGTATCATGTTAATTAAAATAATCTGATTTTTGACTGCATTCATGGGGTCAGCCCCTGCGATGATCATTCCGCTCATTAGACCAGGAATCACAATGATACCCAATGCCTTGGTATTATCTAAAGCAGGAATCAAAGCCGTTTTTAAACATGACCTTAATATAGGCTGTATAGCTTGATAAGGAGAGGCCCCTAAGCTGAGATAGAGTAAAATTTGCTCTTCTTTGAGTTTAACTTCTGCAAGCATGCGGTCCAACGCGAGGCTGCTAGCAACCATGCAATTCCCAATGAGCATCCCTCCAAAAGTCAAAACGTACTCTGGGCTTGTCTGGATGGATTTAGTTAAAGTGACAAAGCCCATGATCAAAATACAAGTTATACTAAGGCTAAGTGCAATAGGAAGAAAAACATGCCTGAGTTGCTGAGAGCGTTTTTCTGCAATTCTGGAAGCGATTAAAATCATCATCATAAAAATGCCAATAATTGCAAGGGGGTTTTTTATAGAGAAAATCCATGTCAAAGCAAGACCAACTAAAATAAGCTGAATAAAACCACGAAAGCTAGAGTAAAGAATTTCATTGCCTAATTGCATTTTGATTAAATAATTAATCAGACTGAGTATGCCTAACAAAAGAAAAGATAGCCAGAGCCTGTAGTCCGTGATAAGTAGGGTGAGACCAGGTTTGATTTCATTCAATTTTTCTATAAAAAAATCCATCGATTAAGATATCATTTCAAATTAACTTTACTTTAATACTTGAGTGGGACAGCAAATTAATATAGGCCATTGCTTACAAGTGCTACATATATTGAGATATATTAAAAAGCAAAGAGAAGCAAGTTGACTTATTAGTAGTTTTTAATAAGCAGATCTTGATTCTTTATACTTGGTGTTTACATTTTTTAACAAAAAGGGTCGGAATAAAGTATGCAATTAAAATCAATATCATTTAATTTTTTTATATTTTTCGTTTTTAATTTAGTGTTAGTTGGCGGTATTCAGGCAGAGGTCGACGAAGAATCATCCTATGTTGATTTAGGGGAAACCGTTATTACGGCAAGGGCCTTGCCAGAATCTATCAAAAAAACAGCTCATACAATCGAAGTCATTGAAGGGGAAGAAATTCGCAACCGAACAGACCGCAGCGTTGCTGAGGCCATACGAGAAATTCCTGGAGTTCGGGTTCAATCTTTGGGAACGCGAGGGGAAAGTAGCTCAATCCGAATCCGTGGGGCCAGTAATGATGAAGCTTTAGTTCTTCTAGACGGAGTACGTATTAATGACCCTTTTGATGGCGATACCAATCTTGGGTTGTTTCCAGTTGAACTTATCGACCGTATCGAAGTTCTGCGTGGTTCCCAGGCAGTTTTATATGGTGGCCGAGCCATTGGCGGTGTGGTCAATATCATTACCAAAAAAGGCAGTGACGAAGACGAGTTTAGGCTTTCTTTTGAAGCGGGTAATCTAGGTCATTTAAGAGAGCTTTTAACTTGGCGCGGTTCAACAAAAGGTAAGCGTCTCTTCTATAGCTTTGGACTCAGCCGTACCGATGACGAAGGTTTGTTTCTGAATGATCGTTATGGACAGACGGCCATTACTCAACGTTGGGATATTTTGCCCACAGATAAGTTAAACATGACGCTGAGCAGTCATATCTTTTTAGACAATAAACAACTTGCTAGAGGCTTTTTAATCGGGCCGGCTGTTTTATACGACCCCAACTTACCAGAGGACGGTATTTTTATTCAGATTTATCGCGATTATAACCGCAAGGTTAAAGAACTCACCATGGCGCATTCATTAAAGTTAGATTACGAATGGAATGAGATGTTTAAAACTCAGTTTATCTATGGTTTTTTCTACAATGATGTGGAGGAACGCGATTCCAATCAAGGTGAGGGTGGTTTTCTTACTCCTTCAGGAGTTCTTCTGGCTCCCAATAGTGTTAAAAATCGTATCAAGAGCTATCGGCATGATTTCGATTTAAGGCAATTTGTTTTTTTACCAGAGATGGGGAATTTTAAACAATCTCTTACAGTCGGTTTTGAGTTTCAAGATGAACGCATTTCTGCTATGGGAGAAACTCCTTTGTCAGGAGACAGTCCTTTCTTTTTACCCAATGCCTTGGGCCCGTTTATCCCAGCGGTTGATACGATTCCCAGTGAAGAGATTCCAGGAGACCGCCAAAATTACTCTCCCTATCTTCAGTATCACCTCGAGTATGCAGAAAGGCTTATCTTTGATGCGGGTATTCGTTGGGATTATAATTCGGCCTACGGAAGTGAACTCAGTCCCCGTATTGCCATTGCGGTTCTGCTTCCCGAGATCGACGGAAAAATTCATGGGGCTTATGGAGAGGGGTTTTTGCCACCCACCAATTTACAGTTATTTAATCCGATTTCTGGAAACCCTGATTTAAAGCCGCAGACTTCTCAAAGTTACGAAGTAGGGTATGAACAGTATATTGGTGACAAAGCCATGCTCTATGCCACTTACTTTTATTTGGATTTTGATAATCTGATTGACCGTCTTGGGACCCAAAGCGCCGATGCTTTTTCCATGGGAATTGAAGCCGGATTTCGTTACCAGCCCATCGAGCCATTAAAAATTTCTGCCAATTATACCTGGACGCATTCCAAAGATGAGAGTGGAACGGGCCAACGCTTAGAAGGTATCCCTACACATTCACTCAATGCCATGCTTTCGGCAAATCCATGGAAAAGTTTACAAATCGATTCCAGTCTCAGCTGGGTGAGTTCTCAGCGTGAGAGTTTTCCTATTTTGAGTGATGATGGCCGTGCAGTCGGGGGAACTTTGTTGGAGACTCTCAATGGTGGAGAAAACCCTGGTTATGTTTTATGGGATCTGGGGGTTTCTTATACCTTTGATTTAACCAGCCAAACCCAATCTCATCCGCAATCTATTCGGGTTTACGGTAAAGCCAATAATATTCTGAATACCGATTACGAAGGGCGTTTTGGTTTTCCTGCGCCCAAGTTTCACTTCTTAGCAGGTGGAGAGGTCCTGTTTTAGCAATGACAAAATCAGCCCCTTTTGTTCATTTGCATGTCCACTCTCAATACTCTCTGCTTGAAGGAGCCATTCGAATTCCTCAACTCTGTGAGAAGGTTAAAGAGCAGGGGATGAATTCGGTTGCCATCACAGATTCTGCAAATATGTTTGGTGCTTACGAGTTTTTTCAAGTGGCCCAAAAGAGTGGAATCAAGCCTATCTTTGGGGCGATGGTTTATTACCTGACCGGTGGCTCTTTAGAATCTCGAGAGCTCAAAAAGCGTGAGCATTTTTTAGCAAATTTGATTTTACTCGTTCAAAATCGCCAGGGATACCGTAATCTTTGTGAACTTTTGAGTATCGCCCATCTTAAAGGTTTTTATTATAAAGCCCGATTGGATAAAGAAGTTCTGCAGAAATACTCCGAGGGGTTAATTGCTCTTTCTGGTGGAACTTTTGGAGAAATCAATCAGCGGCTATTGCGCGAAGAAAAAGACAAGGCTTTGGGCGCATTAAGCTTCTTAAGTGAAACCTTTCCCAATCGTTTTTACTTAGAATTGCAAGATCATGGCTTGCCTTTAGAAAAACGTTTGCGCCCTATGCTCTGCTCTTTGATTCAAGAGCAAAACATTCCAGTGATTCTTAGCAATGAGTGCAAATATTTACGACAAGAAGATCATGAGGCTCAAGTGGTCCTCACTTGTATTCAAAGTGGTCGCACTCTACAAGAAGAACAGGACCGTGGAGAGACTCCAACCGATCAGCGTTATGTCAAATCTTCTGAACAAATGGCTGAGTTGTTTCCAGAGTTTCCTGAGGCTTTTTCTAACACTCATCAAGTCGCAGAACAATGTGATTTTACTTTTGATAATAGCACCTATCATTTTCCGCAGTTTGAGGCTCCAGATGAACTCACTTTAAATGGCTTTTTTAGACAGGAGGTCGAAAAGGGGTTTAAAGAACGCTGGCAAGTATTATCCAAGACTTTTTCAGACCCAGAAACTGAGCAAAAAAAGCTTGCTGAATACCGTGAGCGCTTAGAGGAAGAATTGCAAATCATCATTGAAATGGGTTTTCCGGGTTATTTTCTGATTGTGGCAGATTTCATCAATTATGCAAAGCAGCAAGGGATTCCCGTAGGCCCTGGTCGGGGTTCTGCGGCCGGCTCCTTAGTGGCTTATTCAATGAAAATCACCGATATTGACCCCATGCCTTTTTATTTATTGTTTGAGCGCTTTCTCAACCCAGAACGTATTAGCATGCCAGATATGGATATTGATTTTTGCATGAACCGTCGTGATGAGGTTATTCAATATGTCGCCAAAAAATACGGTCATGTGGCCCAGATTATCACTTTTGGAAAAATGAAGGCCAAAGCAGTGGTTCGTGATGTTGGGCGAGTTTTAGATATCCCTTATGGTGAGGTAGATAAAATTGCCAAGCTGATTCCCAACACACTTAATATCACCTTAAATGAAGCCTTAACACAAGAGCCCCGTTTAAAAGAAGCCAAAGAATCAAACCCACAGTATAGCAAATTGATGGAAATTGCTCTATCACTTGAGGGTGTGACCCGACATGCTTCGATGCATGCAGCCGGTGTGGTGATTGCCGATAAACCCTTAACCCATTTTTGCCCACTTTATAAAGGTCCAAATTACGAAGTCATCACACAGTTTGATATGAAGTCAGTTGAAAGCATTGGATTGGTGAAGTTTGATTTTTTGGGTCTTAAAACCCTTACGGTTATTGAAAGTTGTCTCAAACTCATTGAAAAAAACCGTTTAAAAAAACTTTCTATGACGGATTTACCTTTAGATGACTACTCGGTTTATCAATATCTTTGCCAAGGAAAAGGTTTGGGAATTTTCCAACTCGAGTCCAGCGGAATGCGTGATTTATTAGTCCGTCTCAAACCCAATTGTTTTGAAGATATTATCGCTCTCGTCGCTCTTTATCGTCCAGGGCCCTTGGGCAGTGGAATGGTTGATGATTTTATTAATCGTAAACACGGTAAAACCGAAATCACTTATGAGTTAGCCCCCCTCCAGCCTATACTAGACAGTACTTACGGCGTTATTGTTTATCAAGAACAAGTTATGCAAATTGCAAGTGCTTTGGCCGATTTTAGT
>JAUHYS010000288.1 GCA_030426445.1 bacterium | reverse complement strand
ATATTTTTTCTCACTTGCTGACTGGCCTGCAGCGTAAACTTTAAATCGCTTTCTGGATCCACGGGTTTTAAGGCTTGAATCGCCTCCACAGAACGGACTGGATTTTTAATCACCGGACCCACGCCCTCATAAAAATTTAAGTCAGCTCCCATGGGTTCTAATATGAGTAAAATATCCGCAAAGATAATGGCCGCATCGACACCCAAGCGTTCAATCGCATCTAAAGTCGCTTGAGTACATAAATCCGGCGTTTTGCAAAACTCGATAAAGCCTGTTCCCCGCCGAATCAATTGGTATTCTTCCATGTAGCGGCCGGCCTGGCGCATCAGCCAAAGCGGAGGCCGAGGGTTGGGCTCTCTCCGGCAGGCTCGCATCATGAGAGAATCTTGCCATTCGGGTTTGTCTGCCTGCTTTCCCCTCACAAAATTGCTTTGAACAGAACTCGCCCCAAGCCTTACCCATGAGTTTTCGGCGCGTTCTCTTTTTTTTGCAAGCAAGGTGTGAGCTTGCTCGGCGGCTTGAGTTACCAAATTGGCCATTTTATTGGGAAAGACCTCTAAGTCAGGAAAGATTTGTCTTTTGCGCAAATGAGCTGAACAAGTTGGACCAATCGAAACCACGAGTACACGATGCAAAGCCCGGCGAAATTGTAGTTCTTCTCCAGTGTTTTGCGCCATCTTTAAGAAGTGATCGATCTGAATCGCAGAGGTGAGTAAAAGCACATCAATTTTTTGCGCAATCACATCTTCAAAAGCTTGCCTAAGAGGGCTTGTGTCTTCTGGCAGGGCCCATTTATAAACTTGCAAAGCGGTCACTTGAGCTCCGCGAGCTTCCAATTGCTCGATAAAAGATGGGTCACTGGAACCATACTCAAGTAGAGCGATCTTTTTTTGACTAAGTAAATTTTCTTCCCTTAAAAGTTGAAGAATCTCCTGCCAGGTATTGGGAGGAGGCACCGTAATATCGATATGAATACCCTGCATCTTACAAACGGAGGTGGGCTTGGGCCCCCGTACTAAAACTTGAGTTTGCTTAAAAGCTTCCTTAATTTCATTTGGCGAATAACGCGTTTCCCAAATCTTGAGCAAGGTTCGCAGTCCCACGCCTGTCATTAAAATCATGACATCAAACTCTGCTTTTTGGAGTTTTTTAAAAAAGTCAAAGGCTTGTTGGTTATCTTCTAGGGGCACTTCTCGGAGCGAAGGTGCAACCCTAGCCTGACCTTGGTGTTTTTCAATCAGCTTTTGCATGGGCAAGGCCATGCGGCTTTCTAAAGATAAGACAGATAGCCCATTAAAATTTTTATTTAACTCAGTTTTAATATCATGATTCATCATTTTGCTAATTTATGACTCCTGAACTAAAAGGCAATATGTACAAACCCACGTTTGATAAAAAACCCACAAACCACACACTAGATCTTAGTAAATCCCAATTTAGAAGATAAAAAACAATATAAAACACGCGAGAAATCACAAATATCAATGAAAAACTTTGCACCCATTGTGAATCCACATCAAAAAAATGATTCAGCATAATAGCAATGGCAAAAGGCGCAAAAGTTTCATAGCAGTTTTGATGCGCAGCATAAGCACGATGACCCCAACCTTCGAGTTGAGCCTGCTGCGAGCGAGGGTGCTTATTATCATAGCCCCCAGGTAATTGGTTCATCGCAATCCCAAGCGGGATTTTTGATAAATAAATCAATAAAAAACTAATACCAATGCAAATAAATGGAATGGACATATCGGGTATCTAGTCGATTTAGTTTATAAAAGAAAATAAAAAACTAGTAAGCTAAAGTCACATCAAATAAATCTCGTCAATCAGCAGGAAGACTGCTAGCATAGCCCACATATGAACCTCAGAGATCTTCAATATTTTATTGCGGTTGCTAAAGAAGTTAGTTGAAAAAAATTGACTTATTACCTATTAAATTACATAGTTGTGTTTTAAAATAAATAAAATATGAAAACACTAGAACAACTTTTATCTAACTTTGATAGCATTCCCGTAACTATTTCTTGGTATTTAACTGACCTGAGTGAATCCAAAGGAAAACAGGAACTATTCACTAAACAATCTCCACAAAAATTAAAGGCTCTGCGCGAACACTCTATTATTGAAAGTGCTATTTCTTCGAACCGTATCGAAGGAGTCAAAGTAAATAAAAACCGTATTGGCACAGTTATATTTGGTAGATCCCTACTTAAAGATCGAGATGAAGAAGAAGTCCGTGGTTATCGAAAAGCTTTAGATTTAATTCATCAGAAAGGATCCAAGTTACCCATCTCAGAAAAAACCATTCTTTATCTTCATCAATTAAGTCGAGGGAAAATTTGGGATGCTGGGAAATATAAAGAAAAAGACGGAGATATTATTGAAAAGTATCCCGATGGAAGAGAACGCGTTCGGTTTAAAACTGTAAGCGCAAAAAATACTCCGAAGGCAATGAAACAACTGATTATTAGATGGAATGAGTGCTTAAAAAAGAAACCCATACACCCTTTAATTACCTTGGTAGCCTTTAATTTAGATTTTTTGTGAATACACCCTTTTCGCGATGGAAATGGAAGAGTCTCTAGACTGTTACTACTCTTGCAATGTTATCATTTAGGTTATGAAGCCGGTCGATTTATTAGTTTAGAACGTCTTATTGAAGAAAGTAAGGAACGGTATTATGAAACATTAGAACAATCTTCTATCGACTGGCACCAAGGTTTACATGAC
>JAUHYS010000287.1 GCA_030426445.1 bacterium | reverse complement strand
AATGTTCAAAAGCACGGCCCCATTCAGGAGTCTGCGGAAGCAAAGGTGCTGAGAGGCGTTGAGTCAGAGCGCTGACTATTCCGGGGTCAAAGAAATAAAACTTGCCATGCGCCACTAATTGTTTACGAGATTGGCGGTGCCCCCATGGCTGTAAGAAAAAACCTAAAAGTGTGTCGACTAAGATTTGATAATAAGCACTCACGGTTTTTCGAGGCACCATGGCCTCTTGAGCCACCTGACTAAAATTGAGTAATTCACCGTTATTCATGGCTGCAGCTTCTAAAAAACGATGGAAATGATCTAAACGGCGGGTGAGAGCCTCTTGCTGAATTTCTTCTTTTAAATAGGTGCTGACATAGGCATGTAAATATTCTTGGCCTTCTTCTGGAGAAAGGCTCGCTAATTGCGGAAGCGTTCCCATTCTTAATGCCTGCTTTAATTGGAAGCTCTGTGGTATTTCTAAGCTGCTGAGCGGGTAAAGGTGACGCTCCCAGGCTCGCCCTGCCAAAAGATTTGCACTGCCTCGCTTTAATTTTCTGGCCGAAGATCCACTGAGAATGAAGCGGAGTTTTTTAGGGTGTTTTTCGATAAGGTCATGGACTTCATCAAGCAGGTGAGGCACTTTTTGGACTTCGTCCAAATGCACCTGCAAAATTTGACCACTTGTTTCCTTAAGTTTAGCTTCTATTTCTTCTGCGAGTAGATGGGGAGACGATTGAAGGCGCAAATACTCTTTATTTTTGAGAAAATTGTACACCAAAGAAGGGTGGCTACTATTTTCTAAAAAATGACGCACCCAAGTACTTTTTCCGGTTCCTCTTGCCCCAAAGAGGAAAAAGGACTGATATAGTGGAATTTTGTCTAAATAAAGCAATCTTGGAAACATAAGTTCCAAATTTACTGCTAATTTGGACTTATATCAACCAAAAATTACTCAAATAACGGGCTTATCTTCTTTTTTTGTACGCTTTTATCGACAGGCTCTTTTACTTGAAGCAAAAAGGCTACTTGGATTCTAATGTCATTGTCATCTAAAAATTAAGTAATCCTGATTAAGTTTTTTAGAGATTCCTAAGTACTCTAACCGTATTTCGATAATTTAAAACTCTTACACCTTGTCGTTTAAGGTTTTCAGCTCCAGCATAAATGATTGTGGGAGAAGTGGAATCTTTAGGATTGAGTTTTTGAAAATAATTTAAAGCTTTAAAAAATGATTCTGTGATGGTTTGTGCGCTTTTGATTTCAATCGGGCAAAGTTCCTGACCGCTTTCTAAAATTAAATCAATTTCGTTTTGATTATTATCCCGATAAAAGCTCATTTTTTGAGAAATCGCGCGGTGCCAATAGTTTTTGAGGATATCAGCAATGACTAAGTTTTCAAACAAAGCTCCAGAGAGTGGGTGGCGATTTAATTGTTCAGGTTGATGAATGCCTAAAAGATGGGAAGCTAAACCCACATCATAAAAATAAAGTTTGGGAGATTTAACCAAGCGTTTGTTGAGGTTGCGAAAAAAGGGAGGTAAGCGAAACACAATGAAACTAGCCTCCAATAAACTCATCCACTGTTGTGCTGTAGTATGTGAAATACCGGTTTCGTTACCTAAAGCCGTTAAATTAAGTAATTGTCCGACTCGACCCGCACATAAACCCAAAAATTTTTCAAATAAGGTCAGGTTTTGAATGTTGGCTAGGGAGCGAATATCTTTTTCTACATAAGTATTAAGATAAAAATCCATCGCTTCTGAGGGCTTAAGTTTTTGATCATAAATGCGTGGGTAGAAACCTGTCCATAGTAATTGCTCTACGTCCATTTTGGCAACCTGAGGGACAATTTCCTCTATGGAAAAAGGTAAGAGTCGCAATAGTGCCGTGCGACCGGCTAAGGATTGGTTGATAGTCTGTGTCAAACTGAAGTGTTGAGATCCGGTTAACACAAATAATCCGTTCGTTTTTTTTGCGTCCACATAGCTTTGTAAGTAGGAGGGCAAATCTGGACACCGTTGAATTTCGTCTAAAATTAAGCGATCGCCGTATTGAGCCAAAAAGCCACGAGGATCCGAGTTGGCAAACTCGCGTTGATCAAGGTTTTCTAATGAAATATATTGGTATTTTGGAAAAGTCTTTTGGCACAAAGTCGTCTTGCCGGATTGTCTTGGCCCAATCACCGTAACGATGGGGTATTGCTTAGCTAGGCGTTTTAGTTGATTGGTTAGAATGCGTTTAATCATTAAAAAAGCTTAAGCAAATTTTATACATATTGCAAGTTTAACTTTCAATTTGCATAAAAGAAAGCGAAGTCTACCTAATTAAATCTAGTAATATTTAAAAGACATCTTAAAGAGCGAAAAAATATTTAAAACCTCGACTGAACACATAGTCACTCGGCAATTTCATATTGCATTCTTTAATGGCCTCCTTTAATAGTAGTCACACTTCTAAAATATGATAAACAGATAAGAAAAAAAGTGTATAACTTTATAAAATTGGACAGTGATATTATTTGGAGGCCCTATGATCAGTTACGACCTCAGTGATGAACAAAATATGTTGCGTCAAAGCGTGCGTGATTTTGCAGAAAAAGAAATCAAACCCGTGCGCCAAGAGCTGGACGAAAAAGAAGAATTTAGCGTGGAGCTCACCAAAAAAATGGGCGAGCTGGGTCTCTTTGGTATGACCGTGGATCCAAAATATGGTGGCCAGGGTCAGGGTTATCTCTCTTATTGTATTGCTGTAGAAGAATTGGCCCGGGTGG
>JAUHYS010000286.1 GCA_030426445.1 bacterium | reverse complement strand
GTTCACAGGTGGAGGGATTTTCTAAATTAGAGCTCCCCGCCATAAAAATAGCCGTGTAGGTAAGGGCGCCGTCTAAAAAGGCTGTAGAGACTCCAATCGTTCCTCCCAAGTTGAGGGGAGAAAGCCCTAAAGGACTCGTGAGGTATGCCTTTAGACTGGGGTTCCAGGTATTATTGACACCAAAGAGCAAGGTAACTTGGTCGTTTTTATGTGTCCAAGCTCCTCTAAAAAGACTGTGATTAACTGGGTCAGTCATCCATTGCGATGACCGAGAATAAAAAGGGTTGAGCGTGTTAGTATTGGATTCAATCCCCACATCGGTGTCAAATAGGCCTATTTTCCCCTGAAAAGTTCCGTTTTTAGGTTTTCCTTGGAGTAAAAAAGAAAAATATGCCTGACGCATGTAAACCCCAGGCATATTGAGGAGAGGGTCTCCGGGTTTAAGATTTTCCGCATCGCTCCCTGTCATTAAATCGAGGCCAAATCCGGCAGAGCCGCTCTGGGCTTCTCTTGCCAAGCTGACTTGGCTAGTAGGAATGCCTACCCCATCCCTAAAGGTCAGCGAGCGCATAGCGTTATCTTTACTTCCCGGATCATCTAAATTGACGGTTGCTAAGGCCTCATTATAAAAGCCAAAACTAATCGTTTCACTAAACTTACAAAACCGGTCCGAAAAAGGCTTTTTACCCGACTCTTTTTCATATTCCTCGTTGCATCGCTTTACTTTATGTGCATCATTTTCGGATTCATCTTTGGTTTTAGCAGGCCTCTGGAATGCCTCTCTCGTATAGGCGCCCGCATCAGGTCCCGGTGGGTTGTTTTTAATAGCGAGCAAGCCAGGATAAAAGGGATTCACTGCTTTTGTATTTGGAGGGGACATTTTTATATTTCCTTACTTTATAAAAAGCCCCCCTCCCTATGGAGAATGCTTAAAAGCAAGGACAGTGCCAAAAAGCCCACTTTAAAATACATTTTAAAATCATAAACTTATATATAGGTCTTCTTTCAGCCCCGACCCAAGGTGTAAAAAAAACGTGTGCTTTTTAATCAGTTGCCCAATTGTTAAGCAATAATGTCCATGATTTGTCAGGATTGACTTTTTGCTAAACTTTGCTAAATACAGCGCTTGGTGGGCAGCTAGCTTCCCTTAAAAGGAATAACATGCTTATTTACGAAAAAACCTATGATGTCTTGGTGGTCGGTGCAGGCCATGCTGGTTGTGAAGCTGCCTTGGCTAGCGCACGCATGGGCTCTTCTACCCTATTGCTGACATCTAATTTAGATAATATTGCGCATATGAGCTGCAACCCGGCCATTGGAGGCTTGGGCAAAGGTCACATTGTCAAAGAAATAGACGCCTTGGGCGGAGAGATGGCCAAGAACATCGATGCAACGGGCATTCAATTTCGCAGGCTCAACACCCGAAAAGGCCCAGCGGTTCGGGCAAGCCGTGCCCAGGCAGATAAACTTCTCTATAAAAAACGCATGAAGTGGGTTTTGGAAAACACGCCTCACCTGGATATTAAGCAGGCCTTTGCGGATTCCATTGGTGTCGAAAAGGGCCAAGTCACGGGTGTGCTGACCAATTTAAATATTTTTTTTCGCGCTAAGACCGTGGTTTTGACCACCGGAACTTTTTTAAATGGCTTGATTCACATGGGTGAAAATAATTTTGGCGCAGGCCGAGCGGGTGACATGCCCGCGCTAAAACTTTCCGGTTCGTTGGCAGAATTAGGTTTTGAGGTCGGGCGTTTAAAAACAGGGACTTGTCCTCGTATCGATCGTCGCAGCATTGATTATTCCCAACTCGAAGAGCAACCTGGTGATACCTCTCCACAAAAATTTAGTTTTTCCCAGAACCAGATTGAGCTTCCCCAAGTCAGTTGTCACATCACTTATACTAATGGTCAAACTCACGAGGCGATTCGGTCCGGCATTCATCGCAGCCCCATGTATTCGGGGAAAATCCAGGGCACGGGTCCGCGTTATTGCCCTTCAATCGAAGATAAAGTGATGCGTTTTCCGGAAAAAGACCGCCACCAACTCTTTTTAGAGCCCGAAGGTCTGGAAACCCACGAGGTTTATGTCAACGGTCTTTCCACTTCACTGCCTATTGATATTCAGCTGGCCTTTTTAAAGACCATTCCTGGCCTGGAAAATGCAGAGATGATGCGACCTGGCTATGCCATCGAGTATGACTATGTACCTCCGACCCAGCTCTACCCTTATTTAGAAACCAAAGCGGTTAAAAACCTTTTTCATGCGGGACAAATCAATGGGACTTCCGGCTACGAAGAAGCAGCTGGCCAAGGACTGATGGCAGGTATCAATGCGGTGCTAAAAGTGCGGGGTGAAGAGCCCTTTGTTCTTAGCCGAGCAGAGGCTTATATCGGTGTGCTCATCGATGATTTGGTCACCCAAGGTACGGCGGGTGAGCCCTATCGTATGTTTACTTCGCGGGCCGAACACCGTTTGATTTTAAGAGAAGACAATGCGGACCTGCGTTTGCGGGAATACGGCAGAAAATTAGGCCTTGTGAGTGACGAAGAGTATCGCGATTTTCAAACTAAAAAAACTCAAATTGAGGAACTCAAAAAATACCTCAATGCTCAACGGCTTTTACCTAACGAAGATACGCAAAAAAAATTGCGTAATATCAACACGGCCGCAACCGAACAGCCCGTGAACCTAGCAGACATTTTACGACGCCCCGAAGTCAAAATTCATTTATTGCCAGTTCTAGATTCAAATCTACAG
>JAUHYS010000285.1 GCA_030426445.1 bacterium | reverse complement strand
AAAAGCGACTGGCCATATCAAAAATCCAAGCTGAAAAATGATTTTTGGGAACTTCTTCAATACTTGCATAAGTATTTAACAAAACTTCCTGCGCATCATCTTCTGCCTCGTAAAAATCGGCATAGCGCATCAAAAAATAAGTAAAGAGTTGAGGCCGATATTGGGTAAACAATTTTTCAAAAGCCGCATTATCCCCTGTTAAACAGCTCTCAATGATTTGTGCTTCTTGTTGATCAAAAGGTTTTTTTTCTGAAATAGTTTCCATTTTAACCTTTTATCTTGTCAGCTATTCTTTGACAAGAGGCTTTCGCGGATTGTAATCATTCAGGGGCGGAAGAAAACAAAAAAAGGGCGGGAGAACCCCGCCTCTACGTAAAATCATTCTATTAAACACAAAGGAATTTTTCTATGTCCTCTCTTAAATACCTCGTCTACGATATCGAATCTGTCACAGATAAAAACCTATTACAAAAAGTACTGTACCCTGATATTGAGGATGCTCAAGATGCTTATAAAAAGCATATAGATGAACTTGCTGAAGAAAACCGCGAATTCGTCAATCCCGCCTTTCATCAACCGGTTTCGATTGCAGTCATGGGTTTAAATGATGCATTTGAAATTTTAAAGATCGGTCTTTTAGGAAAAGAAGAGCGCAGCCCCGAAGCCATTGTGCAACATTTTTGGGAAACTTATAATCAAACCAGCCCCACTCTGATTGATTATAATGGCAAAGGTTTTGACTTAAGGCTGTTAGAGCTTTGGGCCTTTCGTCTGGGAATCCAAATTAACTCAAGTTTTTTTACCAAGTTTGGACCCCGTTACCGTTTTGACGAAAATAGCCATTTGGATCTTCATGAGTTTCTCACAAATTATGGTGCCATTCGTTATCGTGGAGGACTCGATTTATTTGCCAAATTGATTGATAAACCCGGAAAAATGGACACCAAAGGGCATATGGTACAAGAACTCTACGACCAACAAAACTTTTTTGAAATTGATGATTATTGTTTGGGTGATACGATGGATACCTATTTTGTTTTTCTGCGGACTCTTGTCATGAGGGGGATGATTGACTCAGAAAGAGAAGCCCGTTTATGTGATGAAGCTATGCAACACATGGAAGAAAAACAAAAGGGAGAGGGTTTCTTTAAAAGCTATTTAAAAAAGCTAAAATAAGTCTCAACTTTTTTAAAGGCAGACCCACAACATTATCTGGATCTCCCCTCACCTCACTAATAAGACCAGCTCCTAGCCCCTGTAAGGCACAAGCTCCGGCCTTTCCCATGGGTTCGCCGGTTTCCACATAGGCAATGGATTCTTCCTTTGTAAAACTACGGAATCGCACTTCACTGACTTCTTCCCAACGCTGCCAAGATTTATCCAAACCCTTTGGGTTAATCCCTTGATAAAGCGCCAAAGCTGTCCACACAGTTTGAATTTTTCCAGATGAGGCCTGTAACATCTCTAGGGCATGTTTTTTACTCTGAGGTTTACCCCACTTTTGACCTTGAAACTCGACCAAGGTATCGCAAGCCAAAATCCAGGCATGAGGAAAACGCGGCACCAAAGACATCGCCTTGTGATAGGCTAAATGTCGGGCTTCCTCACGGGGACTCAGTCCCGGTATCTCTCTTTCTTTAAATAAGGGGGGCTTCACTTGAAAAGGGGTTTCCAAAGTCGATAATAACTCACGACGCCGCTCGGAAGTTGAAGCCAGTATCAAAGGGCAAGCTAGCCTCATTTACTTTGACGCATCATTTTTTCAACTTCTTCGAGGTGTTCGGTTTCCTCTCGAACCATTTGCCTAGCAAGCTCTTCCAAAGCAATGTCGTCACTGGCCAAAGGTACCAACTCTTTATACAGATTGAGGGCTTTGGATTCGAATTGCATGGACTCCTCTAAAATTTTATCAATTTTATGAGATTGCGTTTCTGGAATGGGGGAGGCTTCTAAATTAGGATGACCGCCATAACTGGTAATTTTTTCTCCAATGAGAATAGCATGATTCATGCTTTCTTGCGCCTGTTCACGAAACCATTTTTGTATAGGAATCCGATTATGCCCCATAATCATGAAGGAATAATGAAGATAACGGATGACTCCTGACATTTCTTCCTGAAAAATTTTATTTAAACAATCTAAGACTTGTTGACTGGTTTTTTGCATAAAAATCTCCCTAATTTAATACGTAGGGGCAAATCATTATTTGCCCTTAATAAGATAAATTTCTCTATCATATTATTTATTAACTTTTATGACTTTTATGACAATAAAAAAATATTAATGTTCTGAGTTAAGTGCTTTTTCAAACATATGCCCCATAAAGGACACACAAGTTCGGCGGGGAATAAGATGTTTTTCCATAAAGGTAAAAGTTTTATTAAAAAAGCCTGGAATAATGGTTGGTTTTTTTCCTAAAGAATTTAAACCCGATTGGACGGCAGAACTTAAATCCGTATCGGGCATATAGGACTTGCTCATATCAATGGGTTTAGAATGGTTTTGTATATGGTTGTTAGAATTTTTACCAAAATCATGACTGATTCCAGGGGAAAGCACACTGACATCCACTCCGCCTTTTTTGAGTTCATAATGCAGAGACTCTCCTAAAGTGAGAATATAGGCCATAGAAGCCGCATAATTGGCTAAATAAGGTGCGGCACCGAAACCAAATGTGGAGGCGATAAAAATTATCCCCCCACGCCCTCGTTCGTTCATCTTCCCAGCAAAATGCCGAGTCAGTTGTAAAGGGCCCACTAT
>JAUHYS010000284.1 GCA_030426445.1 bacterium | reverse complement strand
TCATGCAGATTGGTTACAAGATCTGCAAGCACGCTACTCAAGTGAAGAGCAAGCTTGTTTGCCTTTAGAAGATGCTTTGCGTGATTTATATACTGTACTCAGTCACCTTCAATCTGGAGAACCTGTATCTTTAGACAAAGGAAATCAGGCGCTTCTTAATTTAGTCAGGCGGGTGCAAATTGCTGAAGATCGCTTTACTCTAAAACCGCCCTTATCAGAGAGCTTAGTGGCAAGTCCTTCTTCAGCACGAGTCTCAGCTACTTGGCGTCAACAGGCTCCCTTTTTAAGCTCAATGGAACGAGGGAGGGTTAGACGAGCTTATAAAGCGCTTGAGCATATTGAAATTAAAAGTGCAGATGGAGTCATTTCGCAAACGGCTAAAGCCTTAGAGCTCCAAGGTAAAATAGATAATTATATTGCTCATAGGGAGAAAGGTCTTCTTTTAAGCACATTAGAGGAAGCGGAGCCTTACATCAAAGCCAGTCAAGCCCGTTTAGTTATCGGTCCCAAATCTCGTGCAGAGCTTTTAGGCAATTTATTGAATTTTGATCTTGTTTTTGAAGCATTGTCTGAACTCTCCAGTTTCTTGAATGACCCCCATACAGAGCGGGGTAAAATGATACGAGCGAATTTACTTTATTTGATGGGTGGCGATTCTGCTGCAATAACTGAGATTGAGAATAAGCTTGATGATTTTCGCAGAGAACTGGAGCAACGTTTAGAGGAGAGTTATTCTTCTGCTCTTGCGCGTCAGCGCAGCTTTGAGTATTTCTTTAGAAAACATGCCCAACTGACTGCCATGATGATTGTTTTAACAGGGCGTGGAGAATTTGCTGCGGCTCGCCCTTTTCTGGCGATTGTCGAGCCTACACTAGAGCCTTGGGAAAAACAGCATTTAGCCCTATTGCAGCAGGGCCCTTTGGGAGTGGCCCATGACTTGGTCATGCAAACTATTGTACCTGCTACGGTTCCTGATGCAGAAACATTAGAGAAACCCCTAACGATAGTCCGATCATCAACGGATAAGCTGGCTCGATGGCGGGTGATAATTAACAGCAATTATTTAAGAAGAGTGGGGTATCAACCAGGTTCAAGTCAAGCTGCTGCACTTTTGAGTGATGTGTCCCACACTTATGTCCTGCCCGATTCGATTTCTCAAACAGAAGCAGTCGCTATCAATGGTGCAGTGAGACAGGCGTTTAATCTAAAGCGTCGGGCTTATGTCGCAAATCTTGAGTTACTTTGGTCGGATTATCAACAAGCTCTTGGAAAAGGTCCTAAGAAAAGACGACTGCGTTTAGAAATCATGCACACTCTGTACGAAATTTACCCTCATCGTTATGCCGACTTTGAGTTGTTTATAGATCAAGTGGACTCTAAGCCGCAGTTAAGAGAACAATTAGCGGCCTTTATTAAAGAGTTATGTCACGGTAAAGTGAAGGTTAACGAACATGTTCTAATGATTTGGTCAAAAAATATTATCATAGAGATGCTAGGTCCTGCACCTCATGTCCCACCTGCGTCTACTGGAGTGGTTGTGGAAGAACTGCACCCTGATGCCAAGGTACCTGCTGATTCAAGTCGAGAGAGTTTAAGAAGATCCCGGGAAAGATCTCGTGATGCCATGCGACAGGGTGCAGAAGTTGTTGATATTGAGAAAGCCAAGAAAAAAAGAAATAAATCCGGTCGCTCATCGCGCAAGGGTCCCCCTCGAAGGCCTTTTAGATAAGTCCTAATTAAATTATAATTGTCAAAAATGCATTTTAATTTTAAAACTTGTGTTTATGACACAAAATACGACTTCCATCATTCAACTCAAAAAGATTCATAAAAACTTTGGTAAGCAAAAGGTGCTTAATGGATTGGACCTCAATATCCCTAAAGGGGGTATTACGGTCATTATTGGTCAATCGGGTCAAGGTAAGAGCGTGATTCTTAAAATTATTATGGGGCTTATCGAAGCCGACTCAGGGGAGGTTCTCATTTCCGGAATCAACCCCCAAGCCCTTGGTAGAGGTGCACAAGCCAAGGTTCGTGAGCGTTTTGGAATGCTTTTTCAGGGAGCGGCCTTATTTGACAGTATGAATGTCGAAGATAACATCGCTTTTCCACTGCGAGAACATAGCAAATTTTCTGAAAAAGAAATCAAAGATAAAGTGCAAGAAATGTTAGATCAGGTTAAACTGCCTCAGATCCATAAAAAAATGCCCAGCGAGCTGAGCGGTGGGATGCGTAAACGGGTGGGTTTGGCAAGAGCCCTGATCAGGGAGCCCGAAGTTATGCTCTATGATGAACCCACAACAGGTCTGGACCCGATTTTAACCGACTCGGTGGATAATTTGATCATGGAAACCCAAAAACGGCTTAATATTACGTCAATTGTAGTTAGCCACGATATTAAGGGTATTTTTAAAATTGCTGATAATATTGCTATGCTCAATGAAGGAAAAATTTTAGAAGAAGGGGACCCCATGGCCTTTAGAAATTCAAAAAAACCCTTTGTGCAAAAATTTTTAATTGGTAAGGCGGATAAAGGCTTTATTGGTTAACCAAAAAAATATAAGGGCGGGGTTTTCCTACCTTAATCCATAAGAATTATGAAAACAAAGTTTTCCACAGATGCAAAAATTGGAGTTTTTATCCTGGCAGTGCTGGCCATGATTGTTTATTTGACTATCGAAGTGAGCAATCTGTCTTTAAGCCCGGGGGGGACCTATTCCGTCTATATGCGCTTAAAAAGTGCAGAAGGCGTGACTTCTAAAAC
>JAUHYS010000283.1 GCA_030426445.1 bacterium | reverse complement strand
AATGATGACGGTAGAATAGCTTGTCGCAATTGGAAAATTTTATTGTCACTTGGTCGTATACGTAGAAGAGATCCAGTCCAGTTGTCCGCAGGACCTTTTAGAGAAAGTCGTTGGGGATGCAGGCGGTGTAAACCAGCTGACTGCAACCGCTCTAAAGCAGTTAAACTGAGTTTTATTATGTGCATATTAAGTGATTCATTGTCGGAGCAGTTATTTAGAACTGCAATCACTTTCTTTAGAATCTCTGGGGAATTCTCGAAGTAATTGATGTGTGCGTTAAAAGATAATTCAAAAGTGCCATCTTTGCATTGGCAGTAGTGAAAGAGCCCTAACCGCTTGATGTTCAATAAAGTATTGCTTTTGATTATCTGATATAAGCGCTGGTCAACCTGGCTCAAAGCTGGAATAGCAGCTGCATCGGCAAAAAGGCAAATCTGGTCCCAAATTTCGTTTGGGAGGAAAATTTCGCTATTTTCATCTCTGGATCTTTTTGTGTTATCTATTGTAAAAGAGGCGTTTGTATCTGGCCTAGCTCTTTTTAAAGAAACGTCGTTGGTTGACATAATAATCCTTCTACTTTTTATTTTTTGTGTTTAAAAGTCTAGGCGAATCTGTTATTAATTTCAATATTAGCCCGACTTGCGCCCTATTTTGCCAGAGGGGGTGAGCGAAGGGGTCAAGATACAAGCTGAGTGACGAGCTAAGGTGGGTCCACCTTTGCGAGGAGAGAAGCGCCGTAGATTGATTCCTGCAGCCAGCCAATCTGACAACAGGATCTTAGGTGACTAAACTGATGCTGTAAGCGAGGATAAACAGCATAATCTTCAGCTGAAAACCTCTTTGAGTGACTGCGTGAATCGATTTTGGAAAGGGAGTGTAATGATATGGGTTGAGTATGTAATAGTTCTGGTTTTAGCTCAGCTATGCCCCAACTGCGGGTTTAGGGAATGCTCCTAGGATTGCAGGACACGTGGAGAAGAGCGTCAAAAAACCGGCATTATTACACACTCAACCCATATCATTACACTTCCTTAACCCTGCTGGCGTATATGAGGAAATTTAGGATCGGCGAATTGCTGGGCTTGGACGTGGTCGAAAATTCGATCTTTGATAAATATTCAGTAAACCCCGTCGTAATCGAATCTCAAAGCCAAAAATCCGAAGTAAAGAAAGATATATAAAAAAGACGCAGTTTGTATATAATTTATTTTCAACAAAAAAACAAATAAAACAAAAACTGCGATCTGATGGCAATTCTACATAATCACCCCGATATTGGTCAAATCGGAAAAGACCTTGTTGAGGCTTGCTGGCAAGCCAATTATTACAAGTGTCAGTGTCTACGTGGAATAGAATCTCGCAAAAAAATGCAGGACTCATATGAGTCCGAAATATGGAAGCTGAAGGCAAAGCACAAGAAAGAGGCTGAGCAGCTCCGACATGAAATTAGCGAGCTAAGTGCTAAGGTCAAGCTTCGGGAGCGCCAGCTCTTTGGCAAAAAAGTGAAAAGAAGCAGCCGAAAGAAAGTTTCCAAAAAAATAAATCGAAGCATAAACGTGGTCAAAAGCCAGGACGCCGCTCACCAGCAAAAAGGAGTTACGCGCATTTACCGGCTAGGCTCGATATTCGCAAACTTTCATTAGAGGAGCGCGCTTGCCCATGCTGCAACAGGCCTTACATCAACATGAATACAAGCGAAGATAGTGAAGTCGTTGAAATAGAAGTGCAAGCGCATATCAGAAAAGTGAAACAAACAAAGTATAAGCGCAGCTGCACGTGCGCATCTCAACCTTTAATTTTAACAGCCTCTAAAATTTCAAAGATCATTCCAAAATCCAACCTGGGAAACTCGATTTGGGTGCATTGCTTAATGCAAAAGTTTTGGCATAGACAACCCATAAATCGAATAGTTGAAGAGCTACGCTCACAGGGACTCGCAATCTCAAGAGGAACAATCAGCAGTGGACTTTTACGATTCTTACCAGCCGCTAGGGTCGTTTACGAAAAGATTGTCGAAAAAAGTATGACAGACAAACACTGGCACGCTGATGAGGCGGGCTGGAAAGTGTTTGAAGCACTCAAGGGAAAAGCAAGTAACCGCTGGTTTTTATGGGTGTTTAAGTCAGACGCGACAGTTCAGGGCTTGATGGGCTTGAAAATGCTCAGCTCAATGGCAGTAAAGTAAAAACGTCCATCGGAGTCTTGCAAGAAGATGGCCACCCAGAGCCCTGGATTATAGCGATGGATTGCAAGCCTAATAAAGGCAAAACGTTAGACTATGGTATGCGCTGGAGAATCGAAGCTTTGTTTTCAGACATGAAAAGTCGTGGATTTGGGGTAACAAAAACACGATTAAAAAACCCCGACCGCATAGAGCGATTGCTGTTGGTACTGGCTATAGCAACGTATTGGGCAGTTTCAACGGAGATGTAACCAAAGCCGCCCAGGAAGGCCTCAAAAAAAAGAGCGAAGCGCAACGTCGTTCTTCAAAAACGGCCTGAGATTGCTTTTAGAGGCGGTTTTGTATCTAAAACCTGTAGTTGCCTTATGGTCGTATTTAAAATGTGTCAGGTGTTAAGACCTTTTGATATAATTACTTGGTTTTAAACTGGATGCTTGATATACTGAATGTCCATGAGTGATGAAGTAATAAAAACTGTTGTTGTAGGACTATCAGGTGGAGTTGACTCCGCCGTAAGCGCTTATCTGCTAAAGAAGCAGGGCTATAGAGTCATTGGCCTTTTCATGAAAAATTGGGAAGAGAGCGATG
>JAUHYS010000282.1 GCA_030426445.1 bacterium | reverse complement strand
GACACATGAACCACCTTTCAGCTTCAGTCGCTGAGGAAATCAAAGCTGCACTGAATAATAACCCCAATATCAGCGAGAAGGTGAGCAAGCTTCACCTAGATGGCTCCATAGAGATTGGCAATCAAGTGACTCCATGGCATAAACTCTAAAAAAAGGAGTTACTATGGCCCTGGTTCACACACCCGCCCCCGAATTTGGTACTACTTGCCCCGATTTCGAACTACCGTCCACCGACGGAAAGACGATCTCACTTTCACACTTCAAGGATGGCAAACCTCTTCTGGTTCTTTTTATGTGCAATCACTGCCCCTATGTGAAAGCGATACTAGAGCGCTTGGTTGAACTTGGAAATTATTTTAAATCCCAAGGAATTCACATGGTCGCAATCTCATCAAACGATGTCAGTCGCTACCCCGATGATTCTTTTGATAAAATGAGGGAATTGGCTTCTGAGATGAACTTCCCCTTTCCCTATTGTTACGACGAAGACCAATCTGTCGCTAAAGACTTCGGTGCTGTATGCACTCCGGACTTTTTTGGCTATGACTCGGATTTAAAGTTAGTTTACCGAGGACGATTGGATGACAATTGGAAGGAACCTGAAAATGTCAGCAATGAAGAATTGAAAACCGCTATGACCGAAGTTCTTCAAGGCAAAGAAATTTCTTTTAAGCAAACTCCATCTATGGGCTGTTCTCTTAAGTGGATTGAGGCTTAGTCACAATATTTTAGGTAAATTACAGACACAGCTTTCTTTGGGAGGGAGCTTTAATGTTTAAATATGTTATCGGCTTCTTTTTACTACTGGCTTTCAGCGTTATTGCCTACATCTTTATTTATCTGGGCGGATTTAAATCTGTCGATGTCAGTATCGAAAATGTCGGCCCCTTCCATGTCGTTTATATTGAAAATAAAGGTCCCTATCACGAAATTTCTGGAGCCCTCGATCGTGTCGCCGCCGCTATCAAACCACTCAATGAAGAGTGCAAAAAAAGTTTTGCCATTTTCTTAGAGGACCCAGGACAGATGGAACAGGATCGACTCCGATCCCATGTGGGTTGTATTTTAAAAATGGTCCACAATACAGAAACTCAGATTGAAGGCCTCGATCCTGAGCTTCAATGGCGAGTTATTGATGAACGCCTCTATGCCAAGGGAGTTTTTAAAGGATCTCCATCACTAGGAGCCCTTAAAATTTATCCAGCGCTCGATGATCACATTTTAAAAAAAGCTTATAAAAAAGATGGGCCCATCATGGAAATCTACAATATTATAAGCGAAAAAGAAGTGACAACGACCTCTTTGATGCCAGTTAAAAAATAAACAATTGAAACAAAGGTGAGAATCCATTGAAAATTTTAATTCTCCTCTTATTTTTTAGTCTTTTAAAATTCGAACCTTCCCACGCACAGGAACTTTTTAAAAAACAAAGTCTTCCGCAATCGATAGATTGGCTCGATGATTCCCATCAATTCGATTTTAAAAAGAAAACCGAAATCACAATCATGTATTATTGGGCCACATGGTGTGCTCCCTGTGCCGAATCAACTCCTATGATTATAAAATTTGCTAAGGATCATGCCAAAATTCGAGTCATCGCCCTCAGTGATGAGGAAAAATCATTGATCACCGAACACTTGAGCAAAAAGAAAATAGGGATCAAGCACAAAGACTATTTTTACGGCATGTACAAACGGTCCGACGAGGGAACCCACGAGCAGTTGCAGATCCCTGCTCTGCCCATGGCCTTTGTTTTTCAAAACGACCTCCTCGTCTGGCGAGGGAACCCCACTTACCCCGTTGGAGAGTTTCCAGAGATTGTTAAAATGCTCCTCGATGGCAAGCTCAATTTAGAGGAACTTAAAAAAAAGAGTTCTAAAAAAGAGGCCTATCTTTTTAAGCGTAATGAAATGAAACCAAAGTATTCGGTTCCAGGAAAGAAGTCCCTAAAAGCACTTAATGAATACTATGAGTTTGTTAAAACCAACGTTTCAAACTTCCCCGGTCAATATCTCATAGTTTCTGACTACTTTCGGGCGGCCTCCAATCTACTGAAGGCGAGTGAAACCTTTTTGGGCTACAAGGATTCACAAAAGGCAAAAAAAGAAGTCGAAGCAGATTTAATTGAATTTACCAAGAACTTGGCAAAAAACTTTAAGGGCCAAAAGGATGCTCTTACCTATGTAGCTCGAGACCTCCTCGACCTCTATCGCAACGGTGTTTCAATTGATCTCGATTTCATTGAATCTCTCAGCAATCAATCCCTAGAACTTAAAACCGATGTACAGTACCCAGATTTTCTTTACTTTGCCCGTTCAGAAATAGCTTTTGAGCGGGGCCACTTAAAAAAGGCTCGAAAGGCCATCGATAAAGCTCTTAAGATGGTTAAAGGCAAAAAATACGAAGAAAGCTTTTTGAGCTACTACCTCGACCACGATAAAAAACTAAAAAGATTCGAAGAGAGCAACTGTTCTGGAACTTTTGACTGCATCAAAAAATCCCTCTTCTAAGCATTAATCTCATACAAAAAAAGGCCAGGGACTCCCTGACCTTTAATTAATCATTTTTAATACAAGCCCCAACTATGAGGACTCAGTCGAATCTAGCCTTCTTTGGCGAGTCTGCGAATAACGGTTTGTAAAATACCGCCATTTTTTACGTACTCAAGCTCTTTAGCCGTATCTACGCGAACGTTAAGGTTTACGGTTTCAGTCTTCCCATCTTTGTATTTGATGTCGACAGAAAGTGTTCCTTTTGGCGCGAGGGAACCATCTAGAT
>JAUHYS010000281.1 GCA_030426445.1 bacterium | reverse complement strand
AACTAAGAACGAAGATCTCATGAACGTGACGGATGTGGTTCGTGATGAACTTATTTTAAAGGACAAGTATCAAGTTTTGACTAAGGACGAAACCGAACTTTTCTTTGAAATTAATCCTAATATTTTTTCTAGTCAGTCGAACTCAGCTTCTCTAAACCGCTACTTAGAAGAAGCCCAATCTTTCTATGATAACTTTGCTTTTAAAGAGGGGGTCGAGCTATTGCAAAGTACCCTCGATACTTACCGGAGATCAGAGTCACTCCATTCCCAAGCTTTTAGAATTACAGATGCCTATCTAATTTTAGCCAATATTTTTTTAGGGGATAATAATCCCAAAGCAGCTACCCAAGCCTTTACAGAAGCTTTACGTTTAGACCCAAGTTTGCATTTAGACCCATTACAGTACCCTCCTCAAACTATAGAGGCTTTTAATCTAGCAAAGCAGGATCAAAATATCTCGGAATTAGGCTCTAATAAACTTACAATTGAGGTGTCGCCAGCAGATGCAAAAATTTATCTTAATGGACAACTCAAAGGCAGTCAAAGTGTGGAGCTAACTAACCTGCCAGATGGGGAGCATTTTATTCTTGTCGAAGAAAGTGGTTATCGATCTTGGGGAAACAAAATTGTTTTACCTCAAAAGGAAGTGGTTAAAGTTTCTTTAAAAGAAGAAAAAGACCAACCCTTAACCACTAAAGGCTTTACGGTAGCTAATCTAAGAGACGTTGATGAGTTAGTGCGTTTAAGTTTGCCGATTGGGGAAAAACTTGGTGTAAACAAGGTTGTATTAGTTTCTCTTGAAGAAATTGGCTATAATCATCGCATTACCACCCGTATGATTGATATGGAGTACCGCGCATCGCATAAAAGTCAGTCCGTTGAAGTTCTAGATTTACCCAAAGATACCCGCAGTGCAGCAGAACATGTTGTGGCGGATCTTAATAAGCTTTCGGATGTTGATCTAGCAGCTAACCCAAAAAAATACGCTGAAAGTGATGTCATTGTCATTGGAAAAAAACGCAAACGCCCTTTTTATAAGAACCCTATTATTTGGGCTTTAGTGGGTGTAGCTATCGCTGGAGGCGCGACATCGGCAGTCTTACTAAGCAGGGATAGTGGAAATGACAGTTCCGTTACGGTAGGGGGACCTCTGACAAAGTTTTAACTATCTTAAAATATTCATTAATTTTCTATTTATTACTTTAACGATTGACCAAGTTGGCAATTAACTGCTATTCTTAAGTAATATTAATGGCTTATCGTACTTGGCCTAAGTTCTTTTAAGAGGAGGTCAATCGTGAATAAATCGGAAATTGTTGAATATATTTCAGAAAATAGAAATATTCCTAAAAAAAAGGCTGAAGAAGCAGTTAATTTGATCTTTGATTCCATGACCGAAGCGTTGGTGAAGGATCAAAGGATAGAAATTAGAGGCTTTGGTAGCTTTGTCAACCGTACTTATAAGTCTTATCAGGGAAGAAATCCGCGGACTGGGGTGTCTATTGAAGTAAAACCCAAAAAATTGCCCTATTTTAAGGTGGGTAAAGAGCTTAAGGAATTAGTAGATCAGTCTGCAAAAAAAGAAATTTAGTTTTATTCATCATAAGTGGCTCTGTAATTGCATATCGTTAGGGGTATGAATGTCAATCCACAAAAAAGCGTTTCTGTCCTTATTGAGGATTTATGGAGCCAGCTACAGATTCCGCGAAAATATCTCCGCTTACTTATCAAAGATTTGGATTCTTTGGAGAAGTTAGCCTATCAGCTTAGTGACCCTTCAAATAAATATTATTCAGTTTTATCAAAAGAATATAAACAAAAAATTCTTTGTTTTTTAAAATATTTTCCTAAAAAACTTAAAGTAAAACCTTATACTTTTATTACTTGGGTTGACAAAAATTACCCTAAAGTTTTTCACTTATTATATGATCCGCCACTTGTTTTTTATTACCAAGGTAGGCTGGAACTTTTAGACTCTCAACAAATAAAAATAGCTGTTGTGGGAACCCGTGAAGCTACCGCTTATGCTTTGGATGTCACCCAGAACCTCATTAAAAAACTTTCCTCCTTTAACCCCATCATAATAAGTGGGATGGCAGCCGGTATTGATGGAACTGCTCATAAAACAGCCCTTGAATGCAATATTGACAGTGTTGGGGTATTGGGTACAAGTTTAAATCGAGTTTATCCCATAAAACATGTAAAATTACAAAAACGTATGGCAAAACAGGGCTTATTGATTAGTGAGATTAGCACTGGAGCGCTTCACGGTCCGTGGCGCTTTATCGAACGCAATCGATTGATTGCTGCATTAGCCGACGTTATTGTGGTCGTTGAGGCGCCTGAAAAAAGTGGTGCACTTTCTACAGTTGATTTTGCATTGCAAATGGGAAAAGAAATTTTTGTCGTCCCGGGATCTATTCTAAACAAGAAAAACACAGGAGGTCACCGTCTCATTCAGCAGGGTGCTCATTTGCTGATGGATGCAGAAGAAATCTTAAAAAATTTAGGTGTTCAGACAGCCATTCAAGCTAAAAGCTCAGAATCGCAGAAAAAAAATATCCCTACTTTAAACGCAAGTTACTTGACTCGTTCTGTTAACGGGTTAAAAGAGGAAGAAAAATGGATCCTCGACTGTCTTAAGGGCAAAAAATTACATGTCAATGAACTCATCGAAAAAAGTCAACGACCAGCACCAATGCCAGTGTAAACATAAGGACGAACGACAGAAGAAGAAGAAGAAGAAGAAGAAGAAGAAGACGACGACGACGACGACGATGGATGGAAGTAGCGAC